>JAWOAU010000061.1:0-6228 GCA_046498385.1 Thermoplasmata archaeon
CCTCGATGAATAAAAATATCGGTACGGCCAATGCAAAACCCATGAGTGCAACGACGTAGAATGAAAGATTCCAGGCGAACCGGTGGATTATCGGGCCCATTATTATCGGGGCCAGCGCTACCCCTATGGGAGCCCCGAGCATGAATATAGCGTTTGCCTTTCCCCTATCTTGAACGGTGTACCAGCCTGCGATGACTTTGGCGGCCAGTGGAAAGAGGACTCCCTGTGTTAATCCTAAAAGCAGCCGTGAAAGTAAAAATAAAGAATACACGTGTCCGTAGTACCCTCCCAGAAACACCGCAAAGGAACACCCCACCATGGAACAAAAGAGCACGATCTTGGAGCCGTATTTGTCGATGTTTTGACTCAAGATTATATTTGAGAATCCGTAACTCACCAAGAAGATCCCCATGAGTATCCCCCCTAAGAAACCAGTATCTGCCTGGGACCAAACCAGGTCTTCACCTATGGCATTCAACGCCACCGATGTACTGAGCCTCCCCATGAAAGCTATCATAACGGTTGCTAGTAAAATAATTAAGATGACCCATCGGTATTTAGAAGAAAGTCCTTTCATCTCGAACATATTTTTCATATACACAGGGCGAAAACATGGTTACCTGTTTAAATCTTTCCTAAAAAAATCACCGTGCCGAATCCGTATACTTATAATACATGAATTCATTCTGCCTATCATGAAGCGTGTATTGATAGCGGTAGCATGGCCCTATGCCAACGGTCCTATCCACATCGGCCAGGTGGGAGGCTGTTATCTACCCCCGGACATATTCAGAACGTATCATAAGATGAAGGGAAGAGACGTTTTAATGGTCTCCGGCTCGGACCAGCACGGTACGCCGATCACCGTCCAGGCTGAACAGGAAGGCATGAGTCCCAAAGAAGTTGCCGAGAAGTATCATAGGATAAACAAACAAGCCATCGAGGACCTGGGTATAGAGTTCGATCTGTTCACTTATACCATGCATCCCAGGCATAAGGAGGTATCCCAGGACATGTTCAAGACGCTGTATGAAAAAGATCATATCTACCTGGATAACATGGAGACCTTTTACTGTTCTCACTGTGATCAATTTTTACCGGACAGATACGTGAGCGGCACCTGTCCCCGCTGCGGTACGGAAGATATCAAGGGTGACCAATGTGACGAGTGCGGTCTTCTTCTGGATCCTAACGATCTAAAGGAACCGAAATGTAAATTCTGTGACGAGACTCCCGAACTGAGGATGAGTGAACATTTCTTTTTGCGTTTATCGTACTTCCAGGACAAATTGGAAACGTATCTGGAAGATAAGGATTTCTGGAAGAGCCACGTACTCAACTTTACCAGGGGTTGGCTCAAGGAGGGACTGAAGGACAGACCTATCTCTCGGGACATGAAATGGGGTATACCGGTACCCGTGGAAGGTTACGAGGATAAGAAAATATATGTCTGGTTCGAAGCGGTCATAGGCTATTTTTCAACTTCCATACAGTGGGCGGAAAGGAACGACGAGGACTGGGAGTTGTTTTGGAAGAACCCGGATTGTCGGCATTATTACTTCCTTGGAAAGGATAATATACCATTCCACACCATAATCTGGCCCGCCATGCTCATGGGGTATGATGAGGAGTTGAATCTACCCTACAACGTACCGGGGAACCAGTACATGAAATTTGACGGAAAGCAGTTCTCTACTAGTCGTGGGTTGGTGGTGTCTTTACCCGACGTTTTGGACATGTTCGACCCTGATGCGGTGCGCTACTACATCTCCTCCGTCATGCCTGAGCTGAGGGATACTAATTTTTCCTGGGAAGATATGGTGGATAAAAACAATTCCGAGCTCGTGGGCAACCTGGGTAATTTCATACACCGTGTACTCACCTTCACCTATCAAAACTTCGGAGAAGTACCCACCGTGGGCGAACTTGATGAACGGGACCAGAAGGTACTGAATCAGATAGGGAGCACCGTCGAAAGAGTTTCCGCTTGTTTGGAAGGATGCAGGTTCAAGGACGGTCTGAGGGCGCTCCTTGAATTATCCCGGGAGGGTAATCGATACTTCAACGATAGAGCGCCGTGGGTTGAGATCAAGGAGGATAAAGAAAGGTGCGCGACTACCCTGAACGTATCTCTGCGGATAGTGAGGGCACTGTCTGTTATAGCCACTCCCTATCTGCCCCATTCAATGGACGAGCTCAGCAGATACCTTGGTTTACCCGATGACTGGCACAATAGGTCGTGGGACCAGGCGGTGGAGCCTCTTCGGGAAGGAACATCCCTTGAAGAGCCAACACCTCTCTACAAGAACATAGAAGTGGATGAATTGTTCCCGGAAAAAAAGCTGTTATCTTCTTTGAATGTTCTAGACCTCCGTGTAGGAAAGATCATAGAGGTCAAGGATCATCACAATGCGGATAAGTTGTACGTATTCACCATGGATTTGGGAGATGAAAAACGCACATTGGTGGCGGGTCTGAAACCTTACTATGATAAAGAAGAGTTGAGGGGGAAGAAAGGATTGGTTATAGCAAACCTCGAACCTGCCAAGCTCAGAGGTATAGAATCTCAGGGTATGATACTGGCGGCGGAAGACGAAGGCACGGTGTCTCTTCTTTTGGCTCCGGGCGAACCCGGCGATCAAGTAGAAGGCACCAAAAGGGGTGCAAAGCAGATATCATTCAAGGAGTTTTTGAAGCACCAGTTCTTGGTGGGCGAGTACATAGACGGAATGATAAAGGCGGGAGAGATCTACGAACTGGTGGGTCAGGAAGTGTGTTCCGGTCCAGTCGTTGCTTATACACGGGACGACAACGCCTTCGTCGTCAAGGATAATAAGGGACCAGTTTATTTAGACAAGAAGGTACCACCTGGCAGCCGGATACGATGAAATATATATTGGTCGATGCTTCTTTATCCTCTGTATGAACCGTAAAAAGAGAGGAGTACCCTTTCGATCCAACCGGGAAGAATTCTCCGGAGCCTGTGAAGGCACTATCTGCCCTGGTGCCGGAGCTTTAACTTACGGTGACATATTGTTTGCAGGCTTCATACTGGGTATTGTACTCTTAACCATCGGTTTTCATGGAAAGATTGAACGCGGTGGTCTCCGCTTCCGTTGTAAAGGAAATTCAGCAAGATATTGCGCTTATCTTCCTGAGGCCTGCCTTTGATTGTTCCGTGGGGATCCCCTAGGTCGCTTTTTTAGGTATCGCGCTTGTTCTCTTATTTTTGTATCCTGTCCTTCAGGATCTCAACGGCAGATTCCTTATCAAACTCCTTGATCCCGGGGTCCTTACCCCAGTTCTTTTTGACCGTCGGTGACTCCATCCTGGTGATACTGGGTGCCCTGCTTGTTTTCATAGCTATAGAACTGGGCATGGCCAGTAGTAAGGCGGATATATGGTCGGTTTTCTTGTGTGCCTCGTATGGTTCAAGATACGAGATCGTTACAGGTGAAGCTCACTTCTTTCTCTTTTTTACCTCTGAAGGTACCAACTTCTCTAAATCGCCCCTTTCCACTTTTTCCGCCAGCATATCTCTAAGTTTGAACTTCTGTACCTTACCCCTACCGGAAACCGGAAGGTCGAAGTCAACGGCAACATATCTAGGCACCTTTGCACTGGCTACCTTACCGTAGAGGGAATCAACAACATCCTGTGCAGTCAGATCCGATCCTTCCATGGGAACCACCGCTGCGGCAACGACTTCACCTAGGTCCTTATCCTGTACGCCGACTACTGCTACTTCCCGTATCTCGGGATGCTCTATCAGGTACTCTTCTATCTCCCTGGGATATACGTTGAACCCCCCGACTATCACCATGTCCTTCTTTCTTCCCACTATTCGAACGTAGCCTCTGTCGTCCATGGTTGCTAAATCACCTGTGTGGAGCCATCCGTTTTCAATGGTCTCTTCGGTTGCCTCGGGTCTCTTGTAGTAGCCCTCCATGACGTTGTAACCCTTAACCATCAGCTCCCCGGTCTCTCCGTGGGGGAGCTCATCTCCAGGATCATCCACGACCTTGATCTTCTGGTCTGGCAGTACCCGACCGACGGTCTCCACTCTATCCACTATTGAGTCGTCGAACCTGGTCATGGTAACCGCGGGTGACGCCTCGGTGAGACCGTACACTATGGAAACGTTGCATCCCAGTTCGTTGATGACCGACTGCATGGTATCGATGGGACAGCTGGAACCGGCCATTATACCTGTTCGTAGAGAGGACGTGTCGTAATCTTCCTTTCTTGCTAAATCCAGCTCACGGATGAACATGGTCGGTACCCCGTGAAGCATGGTTGCCTTTTCGTTCTCCACGAATTCCAGAGCGGTTTTTGGGTGGAATTCTTGTATGGGAAGCATGGTTCCACCGAAGTTTACCATCAGTGTTATGCTCAGTACGTTGCCGAAGCAGTGACTGAAGGGTACCGGTATGACAAGCTTGTCATCGGAAACGGTATGCAGTTCCTCACCTACGTCTCTGGCGTTTTTTACTATCTGGTGATGGGTGAGCATTACACCTTTGGGCTTACCGGTGGTTCCTGATGTGTAGAGTATAAAGGTAACGTCGTCCGGGTTCAGCTCTTCCTTCATTGCAAGGAATTCTTCATCGTTTTCCCATCCCTCTCCCTTTTTAACTGCCTCTTCGTATGTGATGGTATCTATCTTGTCACTCTTTCCTTCAAGGAGTACTATGGTATCGAGTTTTTCCAACTCCGGACTAACCTCTTCTAGTATCTTAAGGAATTTGTATTTTCCTGACTTTTCGGTGGTAATAAGCGCTTTGGTGTCAGAGTCGCCGAACATGTACTCTATCTCACTGCTCCGATACCATGGGTCCGTAGGTACCACTACCGCTCCGATCTTGGGTACGGCGAACCATGCAACGATCCATTCCGGTGTGTTGGTGAGCCATATGGCGACCTTGTCTCCTTTGTCTATACCTCTTGACATGAGAAATCTTGCCAATCGCTCGGCCTCCTCATTTAATTCTTTGTAGCTTATACGCCGACCCTGGAAGACAACTGCGTCTTTGTTCGGATGCTTTTCAGCTTTTTCCTCGAGTAAATGTCCTATGGTGGTTTTCATTTTAATACCTCTTTTTCCAGTTCTGTTATCGGCGGCTATTCAAAAAACAGTTATAAGTGTTACGCTGGATTATCTACCCTTGCTTGAGTGTTTTCCGTCTTTGTACCTCTCACCACGTATCCGTTATGGCCTAGGCTCTGAAAACTCGGCCGGACTCCCCCGTCGGTGACAACCATCTTTCTTTGAAATATTTCTGAGCTTTCGAGGTCTTCAAAATGATGTGTTTTTAGCGTGTTGTAAATTCTTTCGACCTGATTGGTGGTAGGGACGTATGCCAGAAAAACGCCTCCTCCTTTAAGTACGGTGACGGCTGTGTTCAAAGCCTCCCAGGGCTGGGGTATATCTACCACCAAGGCATCCACCTCTCTTTCCTCCACATCTCGGGTAACGTCTCCTATCCTAGGTATCCACGAACTTTCAAACCCTAACGATTTAACGTTGCCTTCAGCTATATCAAGATGCTCCCTTTTGATCTCGTAGGTGTAAACCCTGCCTTCGGTACCTACGGCCTGTAAAAGTGCCGCACTCAGCATCCCGGACCCGGCCCCACCTTCCACCACCATATCCCCGCACTTGATATCACATTGATGTATCATCACCGAAGTCATCACCGGCTGTATTATCTGCGGTCCCCTCTTGATGAAATCCGGTCCGTGCCTGAGTGAGGGTCTCAGCAGGTAGTAGCTCTCCCGGCCCATGTTCGTTTTACTGCCGTAGGACTTACCTATAAACCGTTCAGTATCTATAACCCCTAAACCCGGTACTCTCTTGGTCTCTCCGTTTATGAGCAAGAGCTCCACCGAATTCGGGCTCCAAAGCATTATCCAGTCCCCTTGAGATATCATTTGTTGCACCGTTGTATCCATGAAGGGATATCAATAAAAGTTTTGTCTGTCCTTCTAAAAGCGAAGATAGTGCGGGTGAGATGTGGCGTGGCCCGGTATAATATTCCGATCCCCTGAGCTGGATCCTGTGAGTACGCTACTTAACGACACCGTCTCTTTTTGTTCGTGATAGGGTAGTGGATGGCATGGATATACGGGCTTTCAACACATGTACCTCTGTGCATATGTACAAAGGAACATTTAAATAGGGGGGGGGGGATATTAACCTTTTCATGGTGAAAAGAAGTAAAAAACAAA
>JAWOAU010000005.1:0-8390 GCA_046498385.1 Thermoplasmata archaeon
GCCCAGGGACAACAGAAAAGTTACCCCGGGGATAACTGAGTTGTCTCCTGCAAGAGTCCATATCGACCAGGAGGCTTGCTACTTCGATGTCGGCTCCCTCTATCCTGCCGGTGCAGCATCTGGCAAGGGTGGGGTTGTTCGCCCATTAAAAGGGGTCGTGAGCTGGGTTTAGACCGTCGTGAGCCAGGTTGGTTGCTTTTTAGTAGAAGTGCAATGGTACCTGAGGGAAAGGAACCCTTAGTACGAGAGGAACAGGGTTTCGCAGCCACTAGTTTACCAGTTGTCCGGTAGGGCATACGCTGGGTAGCCACGCTGTACGAGATAAAGGCTGAAAGCATCTAAGCCTGAAACTTTTCCTGAAACGAGGTACCTGAGAACCCCCGTAGAAGACGGGTTTGATAGAACCGGGGTGTAAGTGCGAAGCTTCGGCGACGTATTCAGCCCACGGTTACTAAACGTTCGGACTGCTGTTTATATTTCGGTCTGGTCATCAGACAGGTCTGCGTGTGGAAAACTTTTTTTCACCATAATCCACTAGGTGTTAGGGAATCCAATGCAAGATGAGATATATAGCCCAATAGCATATAATATATTGCACATAATCCCAGAGAACTTTGATTTAATAGTGCAATCAGGGTTATGCCCCAAAGCACTAGCAATATGGCTAATAGAGCCTTGGAATGGGCGAACCGTCTGTGTTTCGGGGAGTAAGGGGGGTCAAGTATGTCTGGAACTATACCTCCGAAAAAGGACATGACGAGCATTATGACTATAGTGATGAATGGTTTATGCAGTAATGCTATTAGAGGCCATCCCACGTAGGGCAAAGCTCCCCTTTTAACGGATCCAAGTAGCACTAGACCCATAATACCGAAACACAGCGCACCGATAATATGTACATTCTTTCGCATGATCATGGCACCAAATCAATCGCACTATATAAACAACAACTTTAGAGGTATCCGAAAGTGGTAGGTTTTTTATATCCGTATACAGTCTGCTGTGAACATGACCGGTTCTAAAAAAGATGAATACACAGTCACACCCTGGGAAGTCAGTGGTGATATCGACTACGATGATCTGGTAAAACGATTTGGTACGTCAAGGGTAGACGTAGAACTAAAGGAGCGTATAAAGGACATAGCTGGTGACGTACACTTCATGCTGCGGAGGAATATTTTTTACTCCCATCGGGATATGAAGTGGCTGCTAGATGAGTACGAAAAAGGCAACAAGTTCGCCCTGTACACCGGACGCGGCCCATCGGGCCATACCCATGTGGGACACCTCATGCCGTGGATATTCGCCAAATGGGTCCAGGATCGTTTCGGTGTAGATCTGTATTTTCAGTTAACAGACGACGAGAAGTACTTGTTCAACTTCGACCTTGAGATGGAAGCTACCCATTCCTATGCATTGGAAAATGCCTTGGATATAATCGCTCTGGGATTCGACCCAAAGAAAACACACATATTCATCGATACCGATTACATAGACACTCTTTACCCATTAGCTCTAAAAGTTGCAAAACGTGTTAACTTCTCTACGGTGAAAGCGGTATTCGGTTTTGACAACTCAACAAACGTGGGCAGCATATTCTATACATCCATACAAGCCGCCCCCTGTTTTCTCCCCTCGGAAAGAGAGGGGCGAAAGGTGCCGGTGCTCATACCCTGCGGAATAGACCAGGATGCCCATTTCAGAGTAACCCGTGATGTGGCCAATACGATTGGGTACCACAAGCCGGCCTTACTGTACAACAAACTCGCCCCGTCGTTAGATGGCTCCGGAAAGATGTCCGCCAGCGTGCCAAAGACCACTATATTCACAACGGATTCTCCAAAAGATGTTGACCGCAAGATATCCGAGGCTTTCACCGGAGGACGCATGTCGGCCAAGGAGCAACGAGAAAAAGGTGGTAATCCCAACATATGTGCGGTCCAGAACTACAGGTATTACCTTTTCGAAGAGAATGATGAAAAAGTTAACGAGATAGCCGAAAGGTGTCGTTCCGGGGATATGTTATGCGGGGAGTGCAAAGGTCTGCTTAAAGATAATATAAAATCATTTCTAAAGAAACACCAGGAGCGAAGAGAGAAAGCAAGGGATAACATCCGAGACTTTCTTCTGGAATCATGAGAGTTCGGCACCACTTTCTTACATACTGGAAAGTATCTCAAGGACGGGTTCTTACGCATCGGACATATCAGAGATCAGCATAAACTACATCATGTCTATCTGAAAATCAGTTCCCGAATGTACTTTCTTGCCTCCTTGTACCATAAAGGCGATGATGCATGTATGAAGGCCAGTGTAAGGACTGCGAAGATAATAGAAGATATGGAGATGGATACCGATCCGGTGAAGCGGTTGTAAACCGCACATCCCGAAACCGCCATTACCAGGGTAAATAGAATTATGCGGGGTATATTGATGGTAGTCAGGTCCAGCTCGTAATCCCTTTTTACCATGTAGATCATGAATAGAAACAGCATAATGAAAGATAGAAGGGTACCCACGGCCGCCCCTTCCATACCCATAAGGGGTATCAGAACCATGTTGGCTATTATGTTCAACAGTGCGGCGGCGCCTATACCCATGGCCATGGCACCGGTCCTCTCGGCGGCCTGCACAGATGTCCTGAACAGAACGTAGCCTCCGAAGAACAGTATCTCAAATGATGCGATGGATAGAACCGTAGCGCCGAGGGGGTAATCCCCACCATATACGAACCCCAGTATGTCCCCGCTGAATAGTAGTAAAAACAGTATCAGGGGGATGGAGGTATATACCAAAAAGGAGAATACCTCTCTCAACAGCAGTTTTGATGACCTGCCTTCCGCCTTCCTCTCGGAGAACGTGGGGAGCAGCACTATGCTCACGGGTGCCATCATGCTGCCAATCATCCATGGTATACCCGATGCCACTGAGTATATGCCCACATGGGACGGGTCCATGTAATATCCGATCAAGATACGGTCGATGGACTTCATGACGGTGATAAAGGTCATGGTGAATATCAACGGCCCACCGAATCTTAGCAACCTACGGGTCTCTTCTTTCCCAGGTTTGGAGGATATCTTAAAGGTGGGTTCAAAGCGATGGAGATATATAAACACAGTTATACATACCGATGAAAATATCACTGCATGGGCCAAGGCCACGTATATCGCCCTGTATGAGAATATTAAAAGTAGTAAAAGGGACAGCAAAAACACGGATAGGGAAGGAATTATCTTCAATAAGTTGTACTTTTTGAAGTCCTTGAACCCTCTAAAGTAATCTCGATTGACGATATTGATCTGTTCAAAGAAAATAATAGATGAACCCAGTAGGAAGAATACTCTTAGCCGACCATCTTGGAACACCCTTTCCGCCAGGTAGCCGCTGGCGGCGATAATACATAGCGAGACCGCAAAACTGGACGCTATAGCGATCATGTAGGCCGAGTTCACGAAATTTGTCACTTTCTTTTTATCTTTCTTGTACTTGGATATATAGTTGACAAGGGTGGTGCTCATGGCCATCTGGGCAAAGGGGCCTAGTATACCTATCAAGCCAAGTGTTATGGACCAGAGCCCCCACTCCTCGGAACCCACCATCCTGGGGAACAGTATGCCTGCGATTATAGCTACTGAACTGACCAACAGGTACGTGCCGCTTGTGCTCACCAGATCCGTGTACAATTTTTTTGACATGTTTGTTTACCCGTCTTTTATAAATCTAGTATCAATTTGGAAAGTATCTTTCGTATCAAATGCTTTATCCCCGGGGGGGATAGCAAAAACGCCATTTTCAGATGACGGAATGATTCCTCACGGTCACCGTTCATGTACTCCAGAAAGCCTATCTCGTAAAGATGCCTGGCATGTAAACCTCGGTCCTTGATTATATGATCCCTGTACTTGTTGTAGATGTACTTCCTGGCGAATACTTTTTTGGAGTAATCGCTAGTTATCTGGTTGTCTTGATGGATATGATACACTACAAGGGACTCTGGAACGCACTTGAATTCGTATTTTTTTGCTAGCCGGAGGTACAGATCCAGTTCCTGAGAGGCGGGAAGATCTTGTGTGAAGCCGCCCACATCGATTATGGATTTTTTCCTGAGCATTATCACGGACGTGCTCCCGATTATGTTTTCCCACAGCAGGTCGTTGAATATCATCCCATCCCTGGGGATCATTTTCTTTGTCAAGGGCTTTCCATTCCTGTACTTCGTTAGACCGGTGTACACACCGCAGCATCCGGCAGACGCTTTCTTCAGCACCTCGACCTGACGTTCCAGTTTTTCGGGTAACCATTGGTCGTCATCATCCAGAAATGCAATGAATTCGCCCTTTGCCAGCTCTATACCAACGTTACGCGATCCGCTTCCACCTAGGTTGATTTCGTTGCGGTGATACTTGATCCTTGGATCTTTGAACTGCTCTACGGTATCAGCAGTATCATCCTTTGATTTGTCGTCAACTATTATCAGTTCGAAATTTTCGTACGTTTGATTCAAAACACTTTCAACGGCTTTTACTAGCACCTTAGAACGATTGTAGGTGGGGATTATAACACTGACTTCATTCATGCTTTATCGACCACTTCTTGTATAATATTCATCCTTTTGGACATAATTTTGTTCTGTTCGAATTTTTGGATGTATTTTCTGTTGTAATCTCCCATCCTAGTTGTTAGAGGGGGGCTAGCAATCAATTTTTCCAAAGCTGTGCTCAAGGTGTCGGAGTTGCCTGGTTTAACAGTGAATCCGCCCAGGCCGTCTTTTACCAACTCACCGTTGCCCCCTACGTCCGTTGCTATCACAGGTAATCCGCAGGCCATTGCCTCCATAATTACATTCGACAGACCTTCAGAAAGACTTGGCAAAACGAAAATGTGAGAATTTCGATAATATTGAGGAAGTCGTTCATGGTCAACTTCGCCTACAAATTGGACATGTTCCGAAGAGGTGGCGTTTTTTATCTTATCTATCATATCTCTTTTTAACTCTCCCTCACCAACGATCGTTAATCTGGTAGTAGGATAGTTTTTGTTTAGCTTTAAAAAGGCATCGATCAGATATGTTAAACCCTTTATCTTGTGCAAGCGACCTACATACAATATTTTTATCTCCTTTTCCAGGTTTTTATCGCTTGCAGGCTTGAAATGTTCCAAGTCAACGCCTTTACTAGGTGCGATTAAAATATTTGCTTGAGGGTCGATTTCTAGTGCATAATTTAGCATCTGTTTCGAGCGAACTATGTTTAATGATGATTTTCGGAGAATTCGTTTCTTGAGTATTTGTCTTGAAATGTTATTTTTCAGCAATAACTCGGAGCCACGCCATTCACAGACGATAGGGACATCTATCATATTAGATAAGAACAATCCTGTTGAAAAATTACATAGATATTGCCCCCCACCCATACAAAGGATTATATCAGGAGATATTTTTTTTATTCTCTTAAGTATGCCTAAAAAAAATGTGAGATTACGTATTACAAAAGAATCAAAACTGTCCTTGGGTCGATGGTAAGTTGCACCTAAGGGCAGATGATAAAATCCGCTTTTATCTATCTTATTTCCTCCATGGGATGCTAGATAAACTTTGTGCCCCATTTTGGAAAGATAATCTGCATTGACCATAAGATCCACGTTGAAGTTAAGGATATCTTTGGGAAATTCGTCCGTAAGGATCAATATCTTCATTTTTTTTCAAAGGTAGATAAAGCTGTATTCATATTAATCTATCGCAGTATGCCTTCAAAATTCTTTGAACTATCTTTTTTTCCGGTAGATTTTTTCCGTAATAATATTTCATGTTATTGGTTGTGGAGTCTCTAAATTTTTTGTTTTTTATCATACGTTCCAATGCAACTTTAAGTTCATCTTCTTCCGGCTCAACAAGTAGTCCGTTGTATCCATCCTTAACAACGTCCGGACTACCGCCAACATCAGTCGCTATCACAGGTTTGCCGAAATAAGCAGCCTCCAGAAGTACCCGTGATAACGGCTCGGGCCACAGCGACGGCACCACTATCACATGGGATTGCTGGTATACCGAATGTATGGCATCATGGTCTACCTTTCCCAGGAAATCAACATTCTTTCCAGCGAGTTCTTCCAATTTTTCACGTTCCGGTCCATCTCCGACGAGGATCAACCTTGCTTTAGCATCGATCTTATTGAATGCTCTTATCAGCATCTCCACACCTTTGATCTTTCCCAGATCTCCAATGTATGTGATGATGGGAAGATCATCCTTCAGAGATATTCGTTTCTCGGATTTGTTGATATCCGGGATATTGATCACCTTAGTGATACGGCTTTTTTCGATACCCTCTTGCTCAAGAAGATCGTTTATGAAATCACTCAAACTAAAGAAGTGATCAACGGTTTTCAATACCTTTTTTCTCCCGATAAAATCCGTGTAGAGAGCCAACCAGAATATTGGATTGTACTTTAAATATGCCTTCAACTTGTGACCCCCTACATATTCGGAATTTGTGATACATTCCATGAATTTTAGAGGTGAGCATCCTTGACAAACCTCCTTGTCCTTGTAAAATAAGTTCCCTTTGGGGCAGAAATTCACGTATGAATTTATGGTGGCGAAACTGGGTTTTTCAACGTCAACGATGCTGGTCATGTTGAAAAAGTGTATCAGATCGTAATCTTCAGCGATATTTTTGATCTCCTTCTTCACACTTCTTTTAAAGAATAACTTTCGCTGGAAATTATCCGTGAGAGATGTTCGTCCTCCTCCGGTTTTAAGTTTCCTAAGAATCGTTACTTTATCTTTTTTTTCCACCTGTTTTAAACCTTCGACCTCAGAAGTTAATACCGTTACGTCTATATCATCACACCTCCCTACTCCTGAAGCTAACAGAGCACACGATATTTCACCACCTCCATAGCTCACCGGTGGGAAGGATTCGGAGACGAATAGAATTTTTAGATGCTGATTTGGTTCGTTTTTAATGGTTCTCTTCATATCTTGTTACCTAGATGCGTCTGATTAATTAAAGTGTATTGTTCGGTTGTCGAGGTGTTGTATATACAAACGCCGTTTATACGATACTGTAAAAAGTGTAATGCTTTCACAAATATGCACAACTTTTGATGCATTGACCCAATAAGGGTTGAAATTATATTTCTGCTAAATTTTATAAGTTTCCTTGTGGAAAAACATTAATAAGGTCTAGTTTACTCTTAGAAATTGCTTGGTTAACATAGAGGAGAGTAAAATGAAAAGAAAAGAAAGTACTAGAAAATGGGCGATAGCATCGGCACTGATGCTTTTGATATCCGTTTTCGCAATTGGTATCGTATTATCGAGTAATATTGAGACCGTGGAAGAGGATACGGTTATACTGGTATACAAAAGAGGTATAAACGCAGAATCATTACTGGATAATGAAGGTTTTTCCGTACTAGCTGACTACGATGAGTTCATGTTAGTTTCAACTAGTACGGCCAACAAGAACATCCTAGCTAACAATGGGTACGTAATCGACACGTTGGAGAACCGACAGATGGTGAACGTGAACTCCTATGAATTTGACCTCCGTGAGGGAACGCCTGAGATACCTACAGACCTACGTGTGGATAGTTACCCCCAAGGCGTTAGGAGACCTTATCTCGTACAGTTCATAGGACCTATAATGGTCGATTGGCAGGAACAGCTAGAAGACATGGGGGTCATAATTCACAGCTACAGACACCGCTTCAACTATGTGGTGGAGATGGATAGGGATACCTCCGAACGTGTGGCGGAGCTAGAGTTCATCAACTGGGTCGGTATATACCAACCGGCTTACAAGGTCGATAATACCTTAATACAGTCGCAGGAACCTGTTGATGTGGAGATATACACATTCAGCACGGCTAATACCAGAGCCGTTGCACTGAGGATCGCTAGACACACACAGATCGCTCACATAGCGGACGGTCGTATAGTAGCATCCGTTAACCCAGAACATATATCGGACATAGCGAATATGCATGGTGTCAAGCTGATAGTTGAGAGTGCGGCCGAACCTGGGTTGTTGAATGACCAAGCCACATGGATAACCCAAACAGGTGTGGAAGGTTACAGACGTGCCACCGAAGTTGGTCTTGTGGGAACGGGTCAGACAGTCACCGTCATGGACAGCGAACTTCACATTGAGCACGAAATGTTTTATGACCCAAATTACGATGGAATGCCGGATGAGGAGATCGAACCGGCTGATAATCACGAAAAGATACTCGCCATGTATGCCCCTAACCGTGGCATGCTTGGCGCGGGTCAATATCACGGTACCCACGTAACCGGTACTGTTCTTGGTAACGCACCTCCCCGCGACGAGTACGTAAAACACGACGGTCATGGAATGGATGCACGGGTGATATTCCAGGAC
>JAWOAU010000042.1:0-10408 GCA_046498385.1 Thermoplasmata archaeon
TCCACATGACTTCAAACGATACACTTTATGTCGATGGGACCGTTCCGACGACCACTTATATACCACTGCATCCTGGCTGGAACATGGTCGGTTATCCCTCGGAGGTTGGCAGTACACTTCCGCCCGAGGTGTCTAAGATCGATGTGTTTGAACCCAATAACGAATACAATCTACAGTACATCTATGATCTAGGGAATTACACCCTCGGAGCTTACAGCGGATATTGGTTGTATAACTCGGTGGATTACACTGTGATTTGGTCGGTTGATTATTTGGGTTAAAAGATAAGAAAAAAGGGAGGGAGGGTGATTATCGTTAGGTGTGATCCTCAGAGGATCGCATTGTACTGAAGATCTTATCTATGCAGAGTACCAGGTTTTTGTCATCCGTTATCTCTCTAACTCTTCTTAGACAGTAGATAAAGTCTTGATCATACGTTTCGTATGACTTCTCATCAACGACCGTATCATGGTCTAACATCGGTTCCTCCTTGGGTAAATATAATTATACTTTCCCTCTGAAATAAACTTTTCCTCTTCCAAAAATACTTATAGCCCCTACTTTTCGGGCATGAGGTAAGGTGAAAAGCTATGGAAGAACCCGTATGTTCGATAGAGATAACGAGAAACAATGAACTACTCACCGCTAAAGTCCAGAGCAACAAAGGGAGATATGTGGAATACGAGAACGAGGATATCGAATATCTCATGGAGATGATCTACGACGATATCTCGATGGAGATCGAAGAGGATTACTGGTAGTTTGTTGTAAAATTTTATCAGGCTTCAACAAGTATCTCTTTTTCTTCAGAATTGCATTCTTCTACCTTCTTTGTAATATGACAATCCCTGCACCATACATATCCTGGAAAACCGATTACCTCTTCCATCTCTTCCCCGCATTTTGGACAGTTTATCGAGTGCATTGACTAGTTAAGAAAGTATGTTATTTAATGGTTTTTGGTTTTATAGCCCTATGATGTGAAATTATAAGTGAAATATATTCTATCGTATTATTCGAATGGGTATTATACAAGGGCTATCAGACACCATCTAAACCCCTAGCAGGAGATCAATAAACAATCGGGTGCCGAAAAATAAATAAAAAGATAGAAATATGTGGTACAGGTGTTTAAGTGTATGTTTGTTGTGAAGAAAATAGCAATCCTTGTATTAGTCTTTATTATATTGCTTAGTAGTTTTGTATTTTACACATCTCAAGATGTTAAGGCTGATGGACTTTCAGATTCACCCTGGCCAAAATTCAGAGGCAACGAAAGGAATACCGGTCTGAGCCCTTACAATACAAGTCATGTAGATGGAACCGTGATATGGGGAGTAAGTATGGAGTTCAGCACCAGTTGTGGATCTTCACCAGCTATTGGAGCTAGTGGAACCATTTATGTTGGTTCTGGAGAAGGTGACTTGTGTGCAATAAATCCTGATGGAACGGAAGAGTGGAGTTTCAGCACAAGTTACAATATGGATTCTTCGCCAGCCATCGGGGCTGATGGCACTATATATATTGGGTTAACACACTCCAGGTATTCATTTGACGATAAGCTGTATGCGATCAACCCAGATGGAACGGAAAAGTGGAGCTTCTCTACCGGCGATGGGTGTTCTTCGCCAGCCATCGGGGCTGATGGTACTATATATATAGGGTCGGATAGAAACCTCTGTGCGGTCAACCCGGATGGGACGGAAAAGTGGAGCTTCTCCATTGGCGACGGTGTGAGTTCTTCGCCGGCTATAGGCAGCGACGGGACCGTATATGTGGGGTCATATGACCATAATTTATATGCAATAAATCCCAATGGTACTGAGGAATGGCATTTTACTACTGGGCATATGGTAGAATCTTCACCCGCCATCGGTTCTGATGGGGTAATATATGTTGGTTCATGGGACGATAAGCTGTATGCTATCAACCCGGATGGGACGGAGAAGTGGAACTTCTCGACCGGTGATATTGTGCGGTCTTCACCGGCCATCGGCAGCGACGGGACGGTGTACGTGGGGTCACGGGACGGTAAGTTGTATGCGATCAACGCGGAGGGTACGGAAAAGTGGAAGTTTACAACAGGAGAGGGGATTGAATCTTCGCCAGTCATCGGGGCTGATGGTACTATATATATTGGGTCAGGAGGCCTATTCTCAGAGGATGGCAAGTTGTATGCGATCAACCCGGATGGGAGGGAAAAGTGGAGCTTTACAACAGGAGAGGGGATTGAATCTTCGCTAGCTATCGGGGCTGATGGTACTATTTACTTTAGTGTGAGAGGAAATTTGTATGCTGTAGGTGAAGGTGAAGAAGAAACATTTTTGTCGTTTACTTCTTTTATTATTGTTCTTATCTTATTGGTTGGTCTCCCCATATTTATCATTATCTTATCTTTATTTAGAAAGAGGAAGAAGATGGAACAGGAACTAGAAGACTTAAAAAATTCAATTTCTTCACATCTATCCTTTTTAGAACATGAATTAAACAAGGACCAGAATTTAGATGGAATAGCAAAGGATGTTTGTCAAAAGGAGATTTCTAAACTAAGAAATAGATTTGATAAAATCTCATATGGAGATGATTCGAAAAGTATGGAAAATGCATTAGATGAATTTAAAGAGATTAAAAACACTCTTGACAATTTAGATAAACAATCAAATAGTACAAATAAAAATGATTATTCCTCAAATATTTTCCATACAATGATGAAATGGAATGGGTATGTAAATTATAAGGGTAAATGGGTAAAAAAAGAAGAAAAAGATAAATTCGTTAAAAAAAAGGAGTTAGAGATAGGTTTATCAAATAACTTCACTAATTATACACCTTATGAATTTGAAAAAAAGGTTGCAGAACTATTTAAAAAAATTGGTTACGATAGTGTTGAAACTACAAAAAAATCTGGAGATTTTGGTATAGATGTTATTGCAAAAAATGATGAAGAATTAGTGGCTATCCAGGTTAAAAAGTATTCCGCAGGAAGCGCTGTTGGTATTAATCCTGTTCAAAGAACTATGGGGGCGATGCATTTTTATAATGCAGATAGAGCCATATTTATAACTACATCTTCTTATACCTCTGCAGCAAAGGCAGTAGAGAGGACTTGTGATAATCTTGAACTTTGGGGCGGAAGGAAAATTAAGGATATGTTTAGAAAATATTTTATTGACTCCAAAATTGAGGAAAAATTCTGTGATGAAGATTTAAGTATTTGAACGAGAATCTATATATATTGTAATTAAAAGGTTTACAATTATTATTTCTAGTCCCTAAGACTAATAGAACAACCTCTGACAAGTTGATTTAGAAAATAAATGAGAGAGGGTGATTATCGTGATAGGTGAAGGAAAGGACTTGGGTGGTCAAAAAAATTATTTTTTGAACTGATAAATCATTAAATAACTCTTTATCCAAATCACACTTTGAATATATGTCTGAAAACTCGGAAGTAAACAGATTCTCGATCATCCATGAAAACGGAGTTGGTGAGAACTACATTTCATCAGATGGTTTTTCCCTGCCAAAGAACGAGATATCACAGAAAGACCTAAGGAGGCTCTACTGATCCGGTTGTACACAGGGAAGTCAACAAGAAGATCGAGGAATTGTTATTCGGTGATATAGGTCTATATAAATTATTCAAGGAGTCTTCCAAAAGTGCCTACCTCGATGGTATGCCCATGCCGCCCGGTCGATGATATCGAGGATACGTAGGATACACGATTTTCTCTTACAAAAACACTTACCTCCTCTTTTCGCCCAACTAGTTGAAAACGGAACCGACCTGACCACCGATAACGGGCTGAGTGTAAAGGGATACTATGGGACTGTGAGGAACCATCACTCTATACGGCACATATAATCTGTTGAACCTACCAGACTTTTTCTATCTCTTTCAAACCTTTGAGGTAATCTTCGTAGCTCACGTTGGCTGATATACCGAATTCGTGCAGCAGGTCCATGAAGTCGGTGAGAGGGACCTCCAACTCATCAGCAGCCTTACCGAGGGATATCTTACCGTCCTTGTAGTGCTGGATCACTCGAAATTTCCTACCGTACTCTATCAGCTCTCTGGCGGTTGCTGACAGATCTTTGCCTTCTTCTTCCGCGACTTCTTTCAAAATTTTCTTTTCATGTTCCGAGAGTCTTAAACTCATCACTTTACTCATTTTTTACCTCCTTTTATTCTAGTCACAGCATCTTCGATGATCTTTGTTTTGTACCAACCGAATTCTGCCAATCTTCTAAGCTTCTCCAGGGCTATCTCTTCATCGATGATCCCCTTTTGTGCTGCTCGTATCAGGAATGTGATGCTTGTAACGAATGGGATCTCCATGATCTTTGCGGCTTTGATCAACTGACCGTCGTCCGTCGCTACAAGGTCTGCGTCTAACTCTTTGAACAGGACTACCACGCTGGATTCACCTTCATCCATGTTGAAATCCTTCATCAGTTCTTCGACTATCGGGATTTCCTCTACATCTCTTACTTGGATTCTGCCTTTTTTGATGAGAGTTCGTATCACTTTGGCATCGAAGGAATCTTTTTTCGCCGTTGCTTCTTCTTCTATGAGTTCTGGGATAACGATATCGATCTCTTTTGAGAGTGGTTGTAACAGTTCGATCTTGGCGAGAAGGATCAACGTCGAAGCATCGAAGATTATCATGTGTATACGAATGTATGTTTTCTGTAGTATATATGTTTTGTCGTGGGATGGCACCAACGTCGCCTACGAGAACTGGAGCGATGGATAGACGTTATTTTTTCTTATAAACTACAACCAAAGCTGAACCCAATGCTGCGGTCAAGCCCAACACACCGGTACCGGGAGAATCCTCGGAAGAATCACCAGTGTCTTCTCCATCCACTACTACACTAACGTAAGCATCTGAAGGTCCATCGTTCCTAACTAATAGGTAATATGTACCTTTATCGACTTCTGTAGTATCTTCCATGGAATACACATCCGTATCGGAACACTCTTCATAGCACTGGAAAGAATCCCCGTTTTTATAGTTGTCATATTCTGCTTGATCCAAGAAGAATATGGTTATCTTTGGTCGATCAAGTTCCGAATCCCCGGATTTGTTCGAATCCACCATCACTGTCAATTCCATATCCTCGTCCACTTCGATAGCAACATCCCATTTTTCATCAACACCGACCACTGAGTTATCTTGCACCAAGGTCTCTGCAGATACGGTTGAAAAACAAAAAAACATCATCAACACACCAATGACAAAGATCATTTTTTTCATGATATCACGCAATTTTTCTTTATGAGGAGATGTATATATAAATATATAATTTACTCTTACCTATTCTTTACTCGTTAAAATCCCCGCCCACCAATAATAACCCGAGTTCTCTTTAGATGCACCATCTCCCCGGCTCAAAGTGGGGTCATTTCGTACCACCCACGTCCAAGCAAAATCTTATGACGGTATATCCCAAGGATCAAACAGAAAGGCAGAAAACGTAGAGTGGTATGAGTTCGATTTTCATCCCTCCGACGGACCTGGAGTCGTAAGTGTCTTTCGTCAGAAGGTACGGCGTGAATCCTGTTTCATCCGCTGCTTTCACCAGGTTTTTGAAATCATCTTCACCGATGCTTTTACCGTATTTGACTTCCATTATAATCCCGCTTTCCGGAAGAACGATATCCACTTCTGGGTCTTTGAAGTAGTAAGGAGATTCCAACCGCTTAGCGTGGTTGAATGCTATGGTTTCAGCTTTTAGACCGTCCTTCACGGGATACACCCTGTTGTAGGCGTGGTCTTCGATGTACACTTTGGGATTTTTTCGGATAGATCCGTGTTTGGACTTCATGTATGGTTTACTCCTCTGTATCAGGTAAGAGTCTTCTAAATAACCCACGTATTTTTTTACCGTGCGGAAATCAGAGTCCAAGCCGTTGGAGATACTGTTGTAACTCATCTTCTGTCCAGTTTGTGTAGCTAACATCAGAAAGATATCTTTTAGGATGGAACTCCTCCCGACGTTGAACAGTTCCACCATATCTCTGAAGAAAACCAGGTCGAGGTTCTCTTCAAGGTCTTCAAGAGGTCTATTGGAAGTGTATAACTCGGGCAGTCCACCCTTCTCGAAGTACTCTCGGAACTTGATCGACACACGTCTTTCAGGGAGTCTGATCTTCTTTAGGTCTATTTTGTTTACTTCTATTCCGTGATATTTTAAAAATTCTCTGAAAGAGAATGGGTACAACCTGGTGGGCGAGAATCTACCCACGAGACTTTCCCCCGCCCCTTTTACGACGTTGGATGCCGAGGAGCCGGTCACGGTGAAATCGATATCGTTGTAATGATCTTTGAAGTGTTTAACGTGATCGCTCCATGCAGGAGTATTATGAACTTCATCTAGAAAGAAATGTACTGGTTTGTCAAGATCTGTGACGGGTTCACCGAGGATGTATTCACAGAAAGTTTCCACTATCTCCCTGACTTCGATCTCCCGTATATCGAAGGAGAAATAACATGTTCTCTCCCACCCGAGCCGTTGTGCCTTTTCTTGAAGGAACTGCAGAAGGAGTGTCGTTTTTCCAACACGTCTCTGACCTATTATACCGACGGTCCTTTCGATGCCCTTCAATCTTTCTAATGCTTCCCTCTGGATTATGTCGTCTTCGAAGTTTATTTTGTGATCTTTCCATTGAGGGTTGAGGTCCTGCATGAGCCTTGTAAGGTATTGTTTCTCCATGCTATATGTATGTAATCCCTACATAATAAATGTTGTGCTAATTGTGTAGCTACTACATAGTAAACAGAGGATAATTGTGGAGGGGTTACAGTTTTTGTGAGCATATAACGTTTTTATCTCACTCGCCGATCAACGTGTGGTTTTTAGTAATTATTGTAAAAACAATTTTTTCTACATCTAACTTTTGTAATTCTCGGTGGAGCGTATAGAGGTGCAATGGAACGTAGGCCCCCCGCTTCCAAAAACACTCATCCCCCCTCCTCAAAGTGAGGTCACTCCCCCCTTACACGGAATTAAAATATCTAGATTTGTACCTAATTTTTAACCGAATTACACATGATTTTGAAATAAAGGGATATATTCCCCCTTTCATTGTGTTATTTGTATGGTGAAATGAAATGAATGTAATTATAGCAGATGAGAATAGGGCCTCTAGTACTATTTTGGAGAATCAGATGGATGTTCTAAGACACGAAACAGAAATGATTGATGACGAAGATGAGCTCGTGGATATGTTGAAGAAGGAAGCGTTCGACATACTTTTCCTCAGCTGGTCGTTACCCGGAGAAAGCGGTCTCGAATTGACGAAAAGGATCAGAAAGGGGATTAAAGGTAAAAAACCCTATATCATATTGATGGCCCCTGAAGAAGAACATGATCTAGATCTGATCGAGGCACTCAAAGCCGGCGCCGATGATTTCCTTGTAAAGCCCTTGAATACAGATGTGATAAGATCGCGTATGAAGAGTGCGAATATAACCCTGGATATCGAGGAACGCGGACTGACCATAAAGCCGCTTGATACACTGAAAAATGAGCACAAGTTACTGAGGCGGATGGCCGACATAGTGGAAGTGGTCCACTTTAGTATCAAAAAGGATGCCCCTATAGACCTGCTCAATTGGATCGTTTCATCTAGCGAAACTTTAGAGCAGGACGTTCATCATAAAAAGGAGACATTTTACTTGATCAGCTTCATTGAGAACGCCATGAAAGAGCAGGGTGAGTCACCGAGTTCCAGATTGTTTTCTCGCTCATCCATAAAAAAAATCGAAGAAGAACACGATGAACTGGAAAAGATGGTGAATCGTTTACATCACTACGTAAATGGTTACAAACAGGGTGAGATCACCCCGAAAAAGATCAGAGATCTTTTGAAGGAATACAATGAACTGCTGAGGAATCATCTCGAACGGGAAGAGAAATACCTGTTTCCGCTCTCCGCGAAGTATATGGATAAAAAGACATCCATGGAACTCATGCAGAGGTTTGACAGTATAGACAACGAGGTCGGAAAAGAAAAATTGGATAAGATCGATAGACAGATGCTCCAAAGGAAAGAGATGCTGGAAAAGAAAGAGTAGAAGAACACTTTGATTAGACGGGGACATGATCACGGTCTTTCGGTCCACAATTGCCTCCCTTTAAATCGGCATACGCCCGAAAGACTTCCATCTCTCCCTAAGACATATATTATTCGGGATAATACCTCTCTCTTTAAACTCCCCGAAATCATCTTGGATCTATTTTCGGTGTTTCAAAGTCCGTTTAACGTTGACTTTTTATTTGGTATTTCACTTTCTAGATTTGTACCTAATTTTTAACCGAATTACACATGATTTTGAAGTAGAGGTATATATCCCCAAATTCATTGTATATTAGTCCTGAAAATGGAGGACGATAAGGGTGATAATATATGAATAAAGAAAGCGAAACGGAAAAGATGCCGAGCGTCAAACTGAAGGTTAAAGAGAGCCCTATCCGATTCGAGGGTAGTGTGCGGGTCCATGATTCCATCCTCGAGGAATTGGGATGCGAGGAAAAGGACCAAATTGTTCTGATGAATGACGATGAGAAACAGATACTGAATACGATTTATTCAGACGATCTTGTCGCAAAAGATACAGTGATACTCAGAACAGAGGCCATGAAGGATCTGGATGTGAAAGAAGGGGACGAGATCACACTGCAAGTGAATAAAGAAATTTTTAAGGACCTGAAGGACAAGGCAGGCGACTTTAAAGACGACGTCAAGGAAAAATTTTCCAAGGACGAAGATGAAGACGAAGATAAGGAGGAATGAATATGGTAGGAATAAAGGAAAGAATTGGTGGACATTTCAGGGAAAACCCGGTTACCATGAAAAGAAAGTTAGATAATTATCTGACCGAGAATCTCCCGCGGTTGGCAAGGGAGTACAAACTTGCCTCCGAGAAGGATGTTGCGCCGATAGACGGACAGATCGAGAATCACGACAAAAAAATTAGTGAATTGGAAATATGGAAAGTCGATGTAAAGAACAGGGTTTCCATACTTAAGAAGAAAGTGAATAGAATAGAGATTGCAAAAGGAGGCGGAAAGTGATGGACCCCTTGATGATATTAGCATACGGACTTTCTGTTTTATTTGTTGTGGTGGTCTGGTTATTAGCGATTCTAGCTATTATCAGACACTTGAGAAAACAAAAGGTAATGAAGGAATTGGAAATTGATCACGTCTCGCTGTATTTTGACGATTATTTCCCTACAATAATAAAGGATTTCGACCTGGTAACGAAATCAAATTTCAACAACTGGTCCAAATCTATAGGGGCGCGTTTGAATACGGTCAGTGGTAACATTTCCACGATCGAGAAATTCAGAAAGGATTTCGACCCCAGGTTGAATACCCTGGAGAAACAGGTGGATGCGTTAGAGGACAACTCATCCTGAATAAAAGGGCTTTCGATGAGTTCGGCCAGGTTGCCGCCGGTTTCCCGCTGGATAATCACGGACACGACAAAAAAGTTAAGATCCCTGCAGTCCATCCGGGTCATCATGTTTTTCAAGGCCACCGGCACACTCACCCCGAAATTGATCTCATCTATGGTTTCTTCAAACTCGGTTCCCAGCGGATCATCAAACTCATCCCCGGCCACCTGCATGGCGCTGGTAAACGAGTGCCCGGACCGAAGTGCCCGGGCGATCAGGTCCAGCCCTTCGTGAAGTTGGGCCTGGAATTTTTTCCCCCGTTTTTTTTTCAGGTACACCAGGTACAGGTAGGGCAGGAACAGGAAAAGGATCCCCACCATGATGGCCGCTATCAGAACGTCTGTCAGAATCATGGTGATCATGCCGCTGGTGGCCCCTAAGAAAAAGGCTGTCAGCACATATACCCCCAGCGGATATTTCACGTTGGCCTGCAGCACCAGCTGATCCATCTTTCGGATGATGGTCGAAGACAGCAGGATCCTGTTCAGGGTTTTGATTTCACTGAGCTTCCTGTGTTTAACGATGTCTCCGCGGCTGTCTTCCGTGAACGTGTATTTTCCAAGCCGTTTTTTCAACTGGGCCCGCTGGGTGGACCGCATGTTCCGATACGAATACAGACTCAGTTCGATGATGATCAATGAAATGATGAAAATAACGGCACTGATGATCATGAAATCCATGGGCGGGTTTCCTTATTTTCAGACATCCACGCGAAAGGAGCTGTTGAAAAGTTCCTGGTTGAAGTCGATACCGGCCACTTTGAACCGCTCGATAAACTTGGGCCGGATTCCATTGAACTTGAAGGTGCCTCTCACATTGCCCTGTTCATCGACCCGTTTTCTTTCAAAGCTGAAGATCTCCTGCATGGTGATGGTTGGCCAGGTTGGAGATCATCCCGCCGGGCACCTGGTTGATCTGCACGCGGGTATCGACCCCGG
>JAWOAU010000008.1:0-2913 GCA_046498385.1 Thermoplasmata archaeon
ATCCAAATCAAGGGCAAAACAAGATGCAACTGCAGCAAGAGAGTTACTGACATTATAGGTTGCTTTACCTTTGAATGTAATGGGTATGTTCGATACATGGACTATGTCCCAAACATTTTCATTTCTCTTTATAACAATATTATCATCGTTGACCGTGACAACCGTTCCGCCTTGGGAAAGGTGTTCTTTTACGGATGCTATGTTTTGATCCGATGAAAATAATATCGTATCCGCGTGTACGACATCTTTGAATTTCAAAACGTTCGGGTCCTCTGCATTGAGTACCGCTACGCCGGAAGGCTTGACGGTTTCCACCACTATGCCCTTGAGTCGTGCCATATCTTCCACGGTGTTTACACGTCCCTCGCCTAAGTGATCTCGGGAAACGTTCAGGAAAACACCCAAGTCGCTCTCGTAAAATCCCAAACCTCTTCGGAGTATGCCGCCTCGAGCCACCTCCAATACTGCATGATCGATACCTCTTTCTTTAAGAACGAAGTTTGCCCCCTGGGGTCCACTGAAATCCCCCTCCTTCAAAAGATCGTTGCCCCGAAACAATCCGTCAGTACAGGCGACCCCCACACTTTTACCACCCATCTTCAAGATATGAGATATCAATCTGACGGTCGTGGTTTTACCGTTGGTTCCTGTAACAGCTATAATGGGCACGGTACTTTCTGCTCCCGGGGGAAACAGCATATCTATCACCGGTTTAGCTACGTTTATTTTATCACCGTAGAATGGGTCGAGATGCATACGGAATCCCGGGGCCGCATTCACCTCTATTATACCTCCTCCGCTTCCGTGAATAGGCTTGTTCAGATCCGGAACTATCAGGTCTATGCCCATGATATCCAAACCGATTATATCGGATATCCTCTCCGCCATCATCCTGTTTTTCGGATGTACGTAGTCGGTCACATCCATAGCTGTACCTCCTGAGCTTAGATTCGCGGTAGATTTAAGATATAGCTCTTCTCCCACGGGTAAGATGGTGTTCAAAGAATAATCTTTTTGATCGAGGATCCTCTTCGTCATGTAATCCACATCTACCTTTGTAAGCGTCTTCTCGTGACCTATACCCCTCCGGGGATCCCTGTTCAGTTCATCGATCAGTTCCTTTACGGTATATCTTCCGTCACCGGTGATCAAGGGAGGATCCCTTCTAGCCGCGGCGACGAATTTTCCATTTATGACCAGGATCCTATGGTCTGCACCGGTCAAATATTTTTCAATAACCACCAGCGGGTGTATCCTCTTTGCCTCTTTGAAAGCACGTTTAAACTCTTCACTGTCTTCTACCCTGGAAGAGATACCGCGCCCGTGATTTCCTATATTCGGTTTGACGGCCACGGGATAGCCTAGATCCTTAGCCAATTCTAAACCTTCTTCAAGGGTTTTTACCGCTTCACCACGGGGTACCGGTATACCTGCTTCTTCCAGTATCCTTTTCGTCCGTTCTTTCTCATCGGCTATCTCCGTGGCGATGGCCGAGGTGCTATCTGTCATGCTGGCTTGTATCCTCCTTTGATTTTTTCCATGACCTAGTTGTATGTAGCTGTTCTTGTTGAGCCTGATGTACGGTATGCCCCTCTCGCTGGCTTCCTTTACTATGGAGTATGTAGTGGGACCGAGCATATTACTATCTCGGATCTTTTTCAATCTATTTATTATCTCTTCGATATCGGGCATATCTCCTCTGGTCAGGGCTTCAACTACCCTGACTGCTTCCTTACCCGCTTCGATGCCTGCATCTTCATCTCTATACCGGAAGGCTATCTCGTATACCCCGTCATCATCGGTAGATATGGTTTTACCGAACCCGACCTCCATGTTGGCCATGCACTGCAGTTCGATGGCTACATGTTCCGCGACATGTCCCATCCATGTGCCCGCTTCGACCCTCTCAAAAAATCCTCCTTCATATCCTCTACTGCACCCGTGTTCTTTCAGCGATGGTAAAAGAGTTTTAAGTCTCTCTGTAAAACCGGGTATTTCATCCGACGGTCTGTTTTCGAACTTTTCAATATCGAGCAGCATGTATATAGCTTGATAACGACTAAAGTAATTCGGTCCCCGGAGTGCTCTGATCTCTTGTATTTCCATACTAATCGTTTAAAGGTATGCCTTACGAGTGTTATTTAATTATTGTATGAACACTGTACGTATGGGTTCCTGGATCCGGGGATACCCTTCCCCGATGGTCACATACCTATTGGCAAGTGTGCCCAATGATATTTCCTTGTAAAATTGTATCAAAATCTTAACTAATTTGTTGACAATTTTGCAATAACTATATATATATTCGAGTCAGTGTTATGATCAATATGAAAAATTATCCAATAGGTGCGGAGAGAGGCAAACATAACGAACGATCTGATATCGGCATTAATTTGCTCCTTGATAGCACTGATCATATCCTGGATCATCATATTTGTGATAACGTAGTTGGCCGGAGAAAAAGAAGGCATAGGAACTGCTATAATAACAGCAGCGGTTGTCCGGATCGGGGCTTAGTGATCGGAATATTCCTTCCTACACTCGGAGGGCCTTTTTAACATCTAAAAAGGGGATGAGATATAATGGCAATATCTATGGACTGGGGAAGAATATCGGTGTTATCTCTGATAGCATTTATCATCGGCTGGTGGATATTTGGGCTCCTATGGGCCGTGGTCATCGCGATCTTAGTGCTGATATTAACCGGAGCACTCAAGATTGGAAAGTGAAGATTCTAGAATAAAAGGAAACCCTTTAATGATTTGAGATGACTATACAAATATATGCGTGGTGAAAGAAATGACCAAGATTAGGGATATAAAGGCTAAAGATGTGATGAGTGGAAAGTTACGTTATACCACACCTGATGAGACGATTTCAGACGTTATAGGCATGATGAGAGAACATGGTCTG
>JAWOAU010000034.1:0-27848 GCA_046498385.1 Thermoplasmata archaeon
TCAATTTCTTTTTTCGGTAATTTTTCAAAATCCATCTTTGATTTCCCCACTTCTTCTCTTAATTCCTCAAGAACTTGAAGAATTTTGTCACCCTCTTCTTTTGCCGCCTCCACAGCTTGATAAAACTCTTCTTTAGGTAATTGGTCAGCCCCGCCCTCCAACATAACAACTCCTTTTTTGCCAACTGTGACCAGTAAATCCAAATCCGAATTTTCTCTTTCTCCGTTGGTAGGGTTAACAAAGTAGTTTCCATCCCGATAACCCATTCTCATTACTGCCACCGGGCCATCCCAAGGAATATCTGATATGTGCAGAGCTGCAGAAGCACCTAGAGCACCTAAAACATCGGGGTCATTCTCGTGGTCAACAGAAAGCAAAGTTAAAACTACCTGGGTTTCATTTTTAAAGTCTTTGGGAAATAAAGGACGAATTGAACGATCAACCATCCGAGCAGCTAAAACTGCTTCATCAGATGGTTTTCCTTCTCGTTTCACCCACCGTTTTAATTCTTCGTGTAAAATACTCTTACACTTGTTGACAAGGGACATAGCGGTTGAAAAATCATCTTTTTCCATGGTATCTCTTGCTTCATGAATCATGGATTCTATATTCTCCACTTCCTTTTCTTTATCATCTAATGAAATAACCATGGATTCCAATGCGGCGAATTCGTCGGTTAGTGTTTCCTGTATCTCCAGCGACGCCGAATTCAGCGCCTCTTTGGCACATTCCAAAGAATCCTTGAACTCATCGTCTTCCATCAATTCCTTGGCACGTTCTAGCTTTTCCTGGGATTCTTTATACCTCTCCTCTTCCGAGATCAGCTCATGTAACTCCTCTGTTTCCTGTATGAGCTCATTTATTCTCCCCCCTAAGGCCTTACGGATTATCTCCATACCCTTTTCAATCGTTTGATTTGATTTGTCAAGTTTTTTTTCTTCCAGCTGCCTTCGGGCCTTTTCTATGAATTTCCCAGCCTCGTCGACGTCTCCGCCCATCTCCCTCAAATAGTCAAGAAGATTTTCAGCCTTTTCCAAATTATCCAACGCCGCTTTCTTTTCTTCCGCCGTTTCTTTTGCGATCTTTTCCATCTCTTTAGCGAGCTGCCTCGCCTTGAGGTACTTACCTGACAATTTTTACATCTCCACGTTTGACACGTCTTGTTTTTCGTATATGCATTTGCTTGACCCAAATAAAGTCTTCGAATAGGCACAGATGTATTACTAATAAGAGATTTATAGTTTGTGGAGATTCATCATTTTCACTTAATTATTTTCACCAGTAGGTCCTATAAGCATATATTTCGGACCGTGTTCCAAGCAATTTTGTTAATCTTGTTACGCTCGCATTGAAAAAGAAGGTAAACCTTTTTAACTGTAAAACTCACTTAACATCCTTTATGAGCAAGGTGATATCCATATTGAGGGAAATCGACGGAGACCGGGTTCGTGTGTCCGTTTCACCTGCAGATAAAGTAGCTAAAACCCTGGGGGATGTAAGTTCCTATTGGAAACTCCAGGGACCTCACGTATTAGAATTGAACGGTAAAGACCTATCACCTCATTTTGTTTGGTCCGATATCTCCATAGATAGCAGCGATGTACTGATACTGAAGCCGGCGAACACTCTTAGATCGTTGCCTGAAGACCTTTGGAAAGAAAGGGCCTCCAACGAAGTAGAATATTTGAGAAATAAAGGATGTACCGTTTCCGTTGAATCGTCGGAAAAGGAATTTCGATTGGATGTGGAACTCAAGGAAGTTCCCGGCCCGATTCTCATAGGAGATATGGTGGCAACATCTTTTAACCATAGATTCCTTATCTCACTTTCCCGATCTTATCCCTACGTACCTCCGAGATTAGAGTGGAAATCACCTATATATCATCCCAATATCGCACCTCCCAAGCGCGGAGGAGATGTTTCGTGCAGATACCTGTCCAATTGGATTTTTTCCCATGGATTACCAAAACTACTGGAGCATCTTATACAGTTGCTAGAAGAACCCCAGATGGAAAAGGTTTTGGATCATAAAGAATGCGTTGAAGCATCTCAAAAAAATAAGGACATAGGGAAAAATTCATAATAAGGATAGCCGATAGTTTTTTTATGCCACCTCCTGTAGAACTAAAGGTTAAGCCGAGCGTTGTGAGGATAGGAGGTACGGCAAGGACTGACAACGATACGATGAAGACACTTATGATGAATGACGGAGAGTTGGCCGTGATAAGTTCCGAAAAAAAAGATATTCTAGTGAATTTGTTTGCAGATTCGTTGATAGAAAGCGGCTGCATTAAACTAAGAGAGGGAGATATGAAAAAACTATCTGTTAATTCCGGGGACATGGTAAGGGTGAGGGCCCACGAAAACCTTTTGAGTAAGGGTCTCATAGATAAATTATTATAGCATTTTTCTATATGGCCACTTTGAAAGTGTGAAGTTTATGAAGGTAGTCATAACCGGTGCAGGAGAAGTGGGATATGAACTGGCGGAGTCCATTCGCCGTAAGGGCCACGATGTGATCATAATCGATAAAAACGATAAAGCCTGCAAACGTGCACGGGCACTCGATGTGAAGGTAGTGAAGGGGAACGGCGCTCGACCCGAACTTTTGAACAGTCTGGACATAGAAGAGGGAAATTACTTTTTTGCGGTCACCGATGATAATGAAGCAAATCTAGTATCCTGCGCGATCGCCAAAGCCGCGGGGTGTAAAACCATAGCGAGGATAAACGGTTTGGAATACGTTTCCAAACCCATATCAACACGGTTTTCAAAGATCGGTGTTGATTACGTAGTATCTCCCGAGTTGATAATTGCAAGGAAAATATCGGATATAATCATAATGCCTTCGGCCATCGACACAAACCTCTCCATGAGTGGAAAAATAGATGTACTGGAGTTCAAGGTTCTGCACAAATCAAGGGTGGAAGGACGGAAGCTCAAGAAAATTAAACTGCCGAAAAAGGTGAACCTAGGCGCTATCATCCGCGGAAACGATGTGCTGGTGCCCCACGGAAACACGGTTTTCAGAGAGGATGATACCTTGATTGTTATGAGCCAAGGTAAAAAGGCTAAAGAGCAGATGCTAAAGTTGATGGGGACTCGGAAAGACCAGATACACCAGGTGATGATCATCGGTGCTACCGATATAGGTATCAACGTTGCCAAGACCCTTGAAAAAAGGGGGATACAAATAAAGTTGATAGAAAACTCAAGCTCAAAAGCAAGACGTGCCGCCGAACTGCTCAAAAAGGTCGAAGTTATTCAAGGAGATGCCAGAGAAAAACAGATTTTAATCGAAGAAGGGATACTTAGGATGGATGCCTTCGCTGCTACAACCTCATCGGAAGAATTCAACGTGCTTGTTTCACTTTTAGCCAAAATATACGGAGTAGAAAAGACAATAGCGGTGGTGAGAGAACTGAGTTTGAAATCCCTTATCGAAACCGTTGGGATCGACATGGCGGCCTCACCCCAGCTCGTGACATCACGGGCCATGCTCAGGATCGCCAGGGAGCTCAACCCTCTGAAGGCTATATCTTTCCACGGAGGAGATCTTTACATACTAGAGACCGTGGTATCCGGGGATTCACCAGTAGAGGGTAAAAAACTGGAGGACCTATCCATCTCGGACAGATGTATAATCGGTGCGATCATAAGAGATGACCGTACCATCATCCCCCGGGGTACTACAAAGCTACGGGAGGGGGATCAAGCAATGGTCTTCGTCATGAAAAAGGAGATCAACAATATAGAGGAGTTTTTTTAGATGCGGTGGAAGGTGGTCTTCGGTAATCTCGGCTCGATACTGAAGCTCTTTGGCTTTGCTTTCTACGTGCCCGTGATCCCTGCTTTATATTACTTCGAGGAGCCCCTTGCCTTTGGATTTTTACCTTTGAACGCACTGATATTTTTGTTCATGGCTAATTTGACTATCACGATCGGTTATCCGTTGGAGGCATTTGGAAAAGCAGAGGATTTTCACCATCATGAGGCGGTTGTCATAGTTAGCAGTTCGTGGTTGATATTGGCATTGATATCCTCGGTACCATTCCTGCTATCAGGGATACTAAGTTCACCGATAGACGGTTTTTTCGAAGCCATGTCCGGCATGACAACTACCGGAGCTACCGTATTTCCTTACCCCCTAGAGCAGCACCCCAAGAGTATTATGATGTGGAGGGCTCTTTTACAGTGGATAGGCGGGATGGGGGTCATAGTTCTGTCTGTTGCCATCCTCAGCAAATTGAGCAGCGGAGGATTGTCTTTACTTGAGGCGGAAGCGCCAGGGCCTTCCATCACTCGATTAAAACCAAAGATTATGGAGACCGCGAAGATACTCTGGTATATATACGGCCTGCTCACTTTGTGTCAGACAATACTTCTCATGGGTGCTGGTTTATCACTTTATGATGCGGTTTATCATTCTTTCACTACCATGTCCACCGGCGGCTTTTCAAACTATACCGGCAGCGTAGGCCACTTCGGTTCACCGGTTCAGTGGATAATAATTGTATTCATGCTTATGGGGGGTATCAATTTTTCTTTACACTATCAGGCCTTCAAAGGCAACTTCAAAAAGGTGCTTGACAATGAGGAGTTCCGTACATATATGGGACTTTTGATAGGGACGATATCGGTGATAACATTTTTACTAATAGGGACAGGTATACTGCCCATAGATTCCTTAAGGTATGCCATGTTTCAGGTAGTTTCCCTCAGCACCAGTACAGGATATGCAACCGCCAACTACGATTCATGGCCCAATGTAGCACGTATGGTAATCCTACTGCTCATGGTGGTAGGTGCAACAGCGGGCTCTACCGGAGGAGGTATTAAGGTATTGCGCATACTCCTGGTATTCAAGATGGTGGGGAGAAGCTTCAAGGAATTCATCAATCCAAGAAGAGTGATGGTGGTTAGGATGAATGATAAGGTTGTCGACGAGAATGTTTTGAAAATGATAACCATGTTTTTCATGGCCTACATAATCATAATGGCGATCGGCTCTTTACTTCTGGTAGCTTCAGGTATGGATCTATTAACAAGTATATCTGGAGTGATCTCCGCCCTCAGTAACGTAGGACCCGCACTGGCCGGGCTGGGACCGGACTTTAACTTCAGAGTGGTATCCCCTGCCGGACGACTATTACTTTCGATACTGATGTGGATAGGTAGGCTTGAAATATTCACCGCCGTAGTTTTGTTTAGTCCCGACCTTTACAAAAGAAAATTCTTGGGCTCCATACTGAAGTTCAAAGGGAAATTACCCGGATAAACAAAAAAACAGATTGACATAGTCGATATATCAGTACTTTTCCTTCGGTTTTGAGGACGAAGCTCTTTCTTTTATAGCGGCCACTATCATCACCATCAAGCCGGCGGCTATGAATAAGATCGTCAATCTCCAATACCATGCCACCGGAGTCAGTACAAACTGATAAAGCCCATAGCCTAAGGGGATCGCTATACCCACTATCAACAATGAAAAACCTATCCTCCACAGGTCCATATACATCACTTGAATTTCACAGCAGTTCCGTAGACCAACACTTCAGCGGCACTTTGCATGACGGAACTGGTCATGAACCGCACGTTTATCACTGCATCGGCACCCATACTTTCCGCCTTCTCCACCATCTCGTTTATCGCTTCTTCACGGGAATCCGTAAGCATCTCAACATACTCAGTCACCTTACCGCCGGTCAGGCCGCGAAAACCAGCCTTTATATCTCGTCCCAGATGCGCGGCTCTAACGGTATTTCCTCTTACTAGCCCGAGAGTTTCCTCTACCTCTCTCCCAGTCACATAATCCGTGTTTACCAAAATCATGATATTCACCTTTTCATGTAAATTGGTCGACGTACTATTTAAAGATTTATCTTCTCTGAAATCTTGCCCTAAAGCCTCAAAACGCCTAAAATATTAAATACCTGTCTGTTGGTATGATAATTGTAAGACGTGACAGATATGCCTCAAGGACTAAATATTAAGAAGGGAGCAATAGTTGTTTTCCTATCGATTATGCTTTGTATAACCGTAGTCAACATTCCATCTAGCAGCCTCGGTCAAGCAGACAATACGATATTTGAATCGCAGGTGATTAACTTTGAACACTCCGGTAGCGCTCAAGCAAATTTTTCTTCTTCTTCATATATCATTTCAATTGACGGTAATATGGAAATGGACGCAGGTGTGAATCTGCCCCTGGAAGTATCCTACAGTGTTCCGGAAAAAGTGCCCCCGGGAAATGAATTATACGTGGAAGTTAACGCTAAAGGTAAAGAAGGAAGTCTCTGGCTCTCGTTGAATGGAAATATGGAGTGTAATATATCGGGGAATGAAATCGAATACCAATTAAAAGAAAGTTATGAGATACCAAAAACAACACTCCTCGAATTCGATGTTACGTTGGGTGAAGATAAAGTACAGATCGCCAGGTCGGAAGAAATAATTATAGCTGGAGGGATCCACAACTATTCTATAAAGGGAAATGATTATTACATAAACTCAAACATTCGCGCTGTAGTGGATCTTGAGATGATAACGAATAGTTTTGTTGATGGAAAGATCCTTTTAGAAGGAGACTCAATCGATTCATCCATATATGAAGACCATAGATGGGATGGAACCGAACCATATGTAGGTTCTACGTTACTTTCAGAGGAATCAAAAATCGGTGAGGAAGTTGATTTTTCAGTCCATGACTTGGCTTACCGCCTCGAAGACGTGCGCGTAAGCGTGAAAAGGGTCATGCTCTACGCAGGATACGAAAGCAACTATGAAAGCATAGGGAGCGATCAATATGCTCTTGAGATAGATTTATCCATGGATGATGCATCTGCAGATGACTTCGGATTTACCGCCGACTCAGAAGAGTTTCTGATGACCTCTATCACAACAGAAGGAAATTATGGAGAGCTTGTTCATACATCTGAGGTTATCTTGATGAAGGATATGCACACCGCAATAGATGTTAGTGCTAGAAACTGGCTCCATGCATTTCTTTTCTCTTCGCCCATAGTCCTAGGGTCTTTGATATCCGTCTCCTCGCTAATTATTTTGTCCGCAGTGATCAAGTCAAGGAAAGAACCAGTGCCAAAAAAACAGGACCCGTCTAGCGATTCAAATTATCAAGAAGCCGTTGAGGTTTCTTATCCTTTTAGAGAAAGGTAGCTTTCTAGTAAACCTTGTAGAAAATGTTATGATGTAGAAGGATATAAGAAATTACATGAGGCGCCTGATAAGGGACAATGAGGGAGATATACCTGGATTGCCCTTGGAGTTAATGATAATAGCCCTAGTCATGCTTATGGTCATACCTACGGTTTGGTCCATCTCTAATTATTATAGATCTCAGAACATGGAGGATGTGTTGTTGGACGAGTTAAGCAAATTTAAAAGGACCGCTCAAGAGGTTGAGAGAATGGAGCCAGGTAACGTTAGAACGGTCCAATTATCCATGACGAGCATATCCAGAATCGACTATGTACGATGTGGGGGAGAAAACCCTTATTCTATCAGATATAGATTAAAGGGTGAGCGGGAAAGCATTTTCGAACTGGGGGTGGCGGTAACGAATTTAACGGAAGATGGTCCGAGAGAAATAGAATTGCCCTTGGACAGAACCGTAATACTGCTAAGTCGAGCATCTGTGAGAGACGAGGTAGTCGAGGTTAGGATAGGTGAACTGTCATGAAAAGAATAAAACATGACGGCAGAGGGGTGACCGAACTGCCCTTAAAACTGTTGTTGATGTGCGCCCTCCTTGGTCTTTTGGTACCTACCGCCGCTTACGGATACCGGGATATCTCCAGGATAAGACTGCAGCGGACTGTTGAAGAGAACATACAAAATTTGTTATTCGAAGCAAAAAGGGTCTCAAATCAAGGTGATCTATCCCAAAATAATTTCCAGTTCGACGCTTCAGGGGGTCATATGGCTAGAATAGATTACATTAAATTCGGCGGCACGATCGAGGGAGACTGTAATGTTATTCAATATAAGATGGGGTGGTGGAAACAGCCTATGTACATATTATGTGAAGATGTATGTATCACATCTAGGGAGAATGAAACCTTTAGTCTGAACGAAGGTGGGATTTACGAACTTGCGCTTACAAGAATAACCGTGTCAGACGAACCGATCGTGGTGTTATCCATGTCCGCAGATTATGTAGACCTTGACCTCTTCTCTTGAGTCTCTGTGAAGTCATCTAAAGTACTCCCCTTCCAGCTTCCTCCTCTATCAAGGTGTATCACATCCCAACCCATTTCCTCTAATTTCTGAGAGATAAATCGTCGGTGGCATTTAGAAGGTTCCTTTTCCATGCACATTATCACCGTGGGGGCTTCACTTGCAAATTCCAAGAGATCAAGGAAAGCCTGTCTCCATCCCTCCGTCTGCATCCGTTCGGTGTAATCTTCTACATTTAACCCTCCTAACTCCTTTATGTGTTTATATAGTATCCCTTTGTTGAACAAAAATTTCTTTAGGGCGTCACCACAGAACTCACTCCTCTGAGAACCTGTCGATGTCCTCACATCTACCAAGTGTCGTATACCCTTTTCCGAGATAAGTTTCAATAGGTCATCCTGGGTTTTGCCTTCATAACCTACGGTATAGATCTTTTTCAATACTGGTCTATTTCCTAAAAAGTATAAAAGTGTTTTCGTTTCAAACGTCCGATATCAAAGAGTGACTCAAACAAAGATATATAAAGTCCGATAATCTTTTATCTTACCGGCGAATAGTACAGATGTTTAAGAAGGAACCAGCATGTACAAAATTGTACATTCTATCCTTCCTTGGAGTTGCATAAATGAAAAAAGACCTGTTCACGGAATCGGTTAGGTTGAGCAAAGTCACAAAGGAAGTACGGGATATCTTCGAGATGTGGAACTACAAGGAGATATTTCTTCCCACACTGGAACCGTACCATGAATACCTCAGGAAGGGTCTCAAGACCGCCACCTATGATGAATTCTTTCTCATCAAGCCGGACATGACATCCCAGATAACAGCGAACCTGAAGGATCGACGAAAATTAAGATTGTTCTATTTATCCGAGGTGCTGGACGGCAAGTCGGGAGAATGGCAGGGAGGTATAGAATTCATCGGTGGGAAAAAAAGACAAATGGATATCGAGGTACTGAGTGTGGTGATCACCACCCTAGAAAGATTGGGGATCTCGGATTTTTATGTTGATATAGGCAGCTTGGGTGTCTGGCGTGACTCCATTAACGATGTACCGGAGTACGAAGAAGTGATATTCGATGCCTTGAAGAACCGGAACTTCGGCTTGATAGAGGAGTTAAATTTGGGTGACGAAAAGATAGAGGAATTATGGGATCTGTTCAACTTCAGGGGCAAGACGTCCGGAGTTGAAAATATCGATGATATCCTTCGCACGATGGATGATGACAGGATCTTCATCGATTTCGGTACCGTAAGGCCTCTGCCATACTACGACGACCTGATATTTGAGGTATATTCCCCTAGATTGGGCTATCCCCTGGGAGCTGGTGGAGGTTACCGTGTTAACAGCCAAGTAGCCTGTGGTTTTGCATTTAAGCTGAAGGGGCTCCTATCGCTCTACGAAAGCGAGATGGTGGAAAAAAAGAGAGAGGAGGTCGCAGGGGACACAAAAGAAACCTATGACAAGGCAAGGGCGATGGTGTACCGGGGAAAACATATAGAGGTGATAGATTGAAGATAGTTCTCCCAAAGGGTCGCCTTTATGATAAAAGCTACGGGCTATTGCGGGAAGCGGGAATAAATATCACATCACCCGAGGACAGAAAGCTGAAGTCAAAAAACGAGGGTTATGAATTGTTTTTATCCAAAGCCTTCGACGTGCCTGTTTACGTGGAACACGGTATCGACATCGGGATAGCAGGTATGGACGTTTACCTGGAGAGGGAGAACGACGTACTGGTGCCTCTCGAGCTCCCCTTCGGAAAATGCCGTCTGTCCCTGGCAATGCCAAAATGGAATCTGAAGAACATCGATGAATTGGACGGGTACAGTATCGCTACCACTTATGTGAACATCGCGAAACGATACTTCAGTGAGATAGATGTGGACGTGGACATTTTCAAGTTGAACGGTTCAGTGGAGCTCGCGCCTCACATAGGCATCTCCGACGCGATCGTTGATATTGTAGAATCAGGGAGTACCTTGAAGGCAAATAATCTGGTCGAGGTGCATAAACTGATGGATATTTCCGCACTTCTGCTTGTGAATCGGATCTCTCAAAAGACCAAGTACGACGAGATTAACGCTCTGGTAAAGAACATACGGAGGGCGATTAAAGATGGATATTGAAAAGTACGTATCGGATATACTTGGCGATATAAGAAACAGAGGTCTGGAAGCGATCATGGAATACTCAGAAAAATTTGACGGCTACGGAGGGAATATCAGAGTTTCCCGGGAAGAGTATTCAAGTATCGATACCATACCACAAGAGCACAAGGAGGTCATACTTGAAGCCATGGAGAGGGTGCGGAAGGTACACGAAAAACAGGTGAAACATGAGGAGATACATGAAGAGGTTGATTTTACCTACGGACTTCTCTATAGACCCATCAGCCGTGTCGGTCTTTACGTACCCGGAGGTAGACCACTTCCATCCTCACTCATAATGATGGGGATCCCGGCGAGACTAGCCGGTGTGGAGGAGATAGTTATCACCTCCCCGACTCCGGACGGACATATCGATCCATATATCCTTTACATTGCAAGGGAGCTTGAGATAGAAGAGGTGTACAAGGTGGGTGGTGTTCAGGCGGTCGGTGCAATGGCCTACGGCATCGGCATGAAGAGGGTGGACAAGATATTCGGCCCGGGCAACAAGTACGTTACCGAGGCAAAGAGGCAGGTATACGGTACCGTCGGCATAGACTGCCTTGCAGGTCCGTCGGAGGTATGCATCATAGCGGACCACACAGCGTCCAAGGAGTGTGTACTGGCGGACCTCATGGCCCAGGTGGAGCACGGTGAGGATTCCAGAGGTTGGCTACTCAGCACTTCCAAGGAGCTGTGCGAGTACTGCGACAGAAAGGGGGTTTCGATCTATCATGAACATAGCCTAGATCGGTGCATTGACATATCCAACAAGCTGGCGCCGGAGCACCTGCAACTCATGACTGAAGAAAATTCGGAGCTGCTACCCAAGATAAAAAACGCCGGAGCGGTTTACATAGGTGACTACACACCGGCCGCCGCCTGCGACTACTTTGTTGGGGTAAATCATGTTCTTCCCACAGGTGGTGCAGCGAAATATTCATCAGTTCTCACCGTTCTTGATTTCATGAAGAGAATCTCCTTTGCCAAGATGTCCAAGGAAGAATTTCGGGTAAATCGAGCTCTGGGCATCTGCATGGCGAATATCGAGGGATTGAGTGAACATAAAAGGTCCATGGAGGAAAGATAATGAAAAGAAAGACAAGAGAAGTTGAGATATCTGTTAGTTTGGAAGAAGGTGTGGTAGATACGGGAGACGAGGTGTTAGACCACCTATTGACCTCTCTATCGTTTTACATGGAGAAAGAGCTGTCCGTCACGGCATCGTGGGACCTGAGGCACCACCTGTGGGAGGACTTAGGTATAATACTAGGCGAGGTACTCCATGATGAGATAAAGGACAGGAACATAATGCGGTTCGGCAGTTCCGTGGTACCCATGGACGACGCCCTTGTACTGGTTTCTGTTGATATATCCCGGCCGTACCTTAACTTCGATGTGGACACCGCCGAACCTGAGAAAGGTTTCGAGAATACCCTGGTAAAGGAATTCCTATGGGCCCTTGCCAAGAGCTTTGGTGTTACCATACACGTAAAGCAGCTAAACGGTACCAACGGTCACCACGTCATCGAGGCGGCGGTAAAGGCACTGGGCATGGCGCTAAAGGGTGCCATGAGCGACAGCTCCCGTTTGGAGTCCACGAAAGGAGTGCTTTGAGTGTCCGATGATACATTGATACTGGACCTGGGCATAGGTAACATCGCCAATGTTAGAAAGGTGACTGGCGGTAAAATAGGTCATGATACGTATGATATCCATAGAGCAGGGAAGATAATCTTACCCGGTGTAGGTAATTTCGGGGAGGTTATGGAGAGGTTGGAACCCCTCAGAGACCATATTTTGGAGGCGGCGGCAGAGGGAAAATACATACTTGGCATATGTCTCGGCATGCAGCTTTTCTTTAATACCAGTGAGGAAAGGAGTGGCCGGGGTCTGGGACTATTAAACGGTGAGGTTTCGAGATTCAGAAAGGTGAGAACTCCCCATATCGGCTGGAATCAGCTATGGATAAACAAGGAATGCCCTATACTGAAGGATGTCCCGGACGGAAGCTACTTTTACTTTGTACACTCCTACTACGTGGAGCCTGAAGAACCTGATATCGTGGCCGGAAGTACGGAGTACGGCAGCGGGGAAGAGCAAGTCAGCTTTCCTTCGGTGGTTTGGGACGATAATGTATTCGGTGTCCAGTTCCATCCGGAAAAATCCAGCGAAAAAGGTTTAAGAATGCTAAAGAACTTCAGGGAGTTGAGAACATGAAGGTATATCCTGCCATAGACCTCATGGACGGCAGAGTGGTAAGGCTGTTCAAGGGTGAAAAGAAAACCAAAAAGGTATACGGAGATCCCATAGATATCGCCCACGAGTTTTCCCAAACGGTTGATAAGATACATATCGTTGATCTTGACGGTGCCTTTGCGGGAACGCCTCAAAATCTTTTTGTTGTGGAGAAGATCATATCGGAAACCGGGTTGAAGGTGCAGATGGGCGGAGGTTTCAGAGACTACGAAAGCATAGAAAGGGCGTATTCTGCAGGCGTAAACAACGTAATAATAGGAACCAGGGCCTTTGACAGAGATTTTCTTTCCCGCATAACCCAAGAATTCAGCGGTGTTACAGTTAGTTTGGATTGTAGGAACGGTAAGATCGCACTGTCGGGCTGGGAAGAAGATATCGATATCCCCCTGGAAGAAGCGTATGAAAGAGTTCGAAATCATGTTGACCGGATGATATACACGGATATAGAAAGGGACGGTACCCTGGAGGGCACCTCCCTGGATAGTAAATTCTGGAATGATGAGGAAATGATATATGCCGGAGGAGTATCCACTCTAGATGACGTAAAAACGTTAAAAAAGGTGGGATTCTCCGGGATCATCATCGGTAAGGCGATCTACGAAGGAAAGATAGAATTGAAAGAAGTATTGGCAAATCTAGGTGATTGAAATGTTGGCAAAAAGAATAGTAGCGGCGTTGGATATTAAGCAAGGAAGGGTTGTAAAGGGAATAAACTTCAAGAATTTGAGAGATGCTGGAGACCCGGTACAACTGGCCAAGAGATACGAAAAGGAGGGGGTGGATGAAATAGTGTTTTTGGACATAACCGCCTCCAACGAGAAACGAGGTATACTCAAGGACCTGGTCAAGACCATCGCCGAGGAAGTACATGTACCTTTCACCGTAGGTGGAGGGTTGAAGGACATGGACGGTATTAGGGAGATAGTCAGGAACGGTGCGGACAAGGTATTTATCAACACCGCCGCCTTCGAGGATCCAGACCTCGTGGAAGAGGTATCCCGTACATTGGGCTCCTCAAACCTGGTGATTGCAATAGACGCAAAATGGAACGGGGATTACTGGGAAGTGTACACACACGGAGGCAAAAGGCCCAGGGGAGTCGACGTGATCGATTGGGCGAAGAAAGTGGAAGAGCTGGGTGCCGGCGAGATACTGCTTACGTCCATGGATGCCGATGGTACGGAAGACGGTTTTGACACACCCATGCTGAAAGAGGTGGTCAGCGCGGTTAACATACCCGTGGTCGCATCCGGTGGCGCCGGTAAACCGGAACATTTCAAGGAAGCCTTCGACGTGGATGCAAGTGCGGCTCTTGCGGCCTCCATATTTCACTATAAGAAGTACACCGTGGGTGATCTAAAGGAATATCTAAGAAAAGGTGGTGTAAATGTTCGACTATGATAAGACTCTTGAAAAGATCAATTGGGGAAGCAGCGGACTTGTACCTGTGGTAGTTAAAGAAGATAAAGGAGATGTACTTACTCTAGCGTACTTGGATAGAGACGCATTTAGAAAAACTTTAGATACCGGGTATGCCCATTATTATTCTCGAAGTAAAAAAAGGATAAGGATGAAGGGTGAGACCAGCGGCAATGTCCAAGCCATCAAAAATATTTTGTTAGACTGCGACCATGATGCGGTGTTGTTCGTTGTTGAGCAAAAAGGTGATGCCTGCCACAAAGGTGAAAAAAGCTGTTTCTTCAACGAGTTGGACGGAGAAGTTAAAGAACCATCGGGAGGCATTGATTATTCCCTGCAGATACTCAAAGAACTAGAAGCGGTCATAAGAGACAGAAGGGAAAATCCCGTCGAGGGTTCCTATACATGCAAGCTCTTCGAGAAAGGTAAGGAAGAGATATACAAGAAGATGGGGGAAGAACTTATAGAGATACTCGTTGCCGAGGATAAGGAAAGCGTAACATACGAAAGCGCCGACCTCCTTTATCATATGTTGGTACTCCTAGCATTCAACGATATCGAGCTCGGAGAGGTAATGGAAGAGCTGAACTGCAGGCGGAAATGACGGAGATGTATATGATACGGAAGGAAGTGAGAGATTTTGAACCCTACACCGTTATGGAAGGTGATTATTCTATATGGCTGGACAAGAACGAATCACCCTTCGATATTCCCATGGAGTTGAAAGAGTCCCTTTTTAGCGAAATCAAACTGATGGAGTTCAACCGCTACCCGGACATAGCCGGAGGTGGGTTAAAAAAGAAACTAGCTGATAAGCTCGGATTCGCCCAAGAGAACATCGTGGTGGGTAACGGAAGCGATCAGTTGATCGATTGCATACTGGATCTTTTCACGGGAGATCATATAGTGATACACACACCAACCTTCGGGATGTACTCATTCTATGCAAAGAAAAGGGGATTGAACATAATCAAGGTGTCCCTAAACAAAAAATTCCAACTCCCTGATATCAACTATGATCTTGAAGGAGCACGGGCCATTTTTTTATGCTCCCCCAATACCCCTATGGGCAGTCTACTTCGAAGAGAAAATATAGTAAAATATCTGGAAACAGGCTATCCCATAATACTGGACGAGGCCTATATCGACTTTGCGGATACGAGCAATCTAGACCTGGTAGAAGATTACCCCAATTTGATCGTTCTCAGAACATTTTCAAAGGCCTATGGTTTGGCCGCTTTGAGGGTGGGTTACGCGGTGGGTCACGAATCAGTCATGGAGCAGATGTCGAAAATAATATCACCCTACAATGTAAACCGGATTTCACTTGAAATTGCGGAGCGTATGTCGGATGAAGACGAGCTTATCGAAGGACGTATACAGTACATCATAAAAGAAAGAGAAAGGATCATCTCGGAGTTATCCGAATACGCCTATCCGTCGCAAACCAACTTCGTGCTTTTGGACCTTGATGCCTACGAGTACCTTCTAGAAAGGGGTATAGTGGTGAGAAAACTGGGCGGAAGGCTGGCAGGCAAGATACGTGTAACGGTGGGCACCCGGGAAGAGAACACCGCGGTTATAAACGCCCTTAAAGAATACATATCGGTGTTACATTGAACTGGATTGTTTTGGATGTTGACGGTGTCCTCATAGACGTGAGCAGAAGTTATGATATGGCCACCAAGCTCACGGTGGAGTACTTTTTAAGTAAGGCGGGGATAGATAAAAAGGTGGACCTCAAAGTGATCGACGAACTTCGCAGAAAGGGAGCCTTCGGAGACGATTACAACCTGTCCGAGGCACTCCTGAGTGCCGGGGATGACGCTGATGAGATCCCCGCCGGGGCTACCATCCAGTGGGTCAGGGACCGGTTCGGTACCACCGTACCCGCTGATGATATAAAACGGGTTTTCGATACCTACTATCTGGGAGAGATGTGTCAAGAACCGCTGTTCGAATTCGACGGGTTCTGGGAAAGGGAGGAGATGATCATAGATCTATCCCTGCTGAAGAAAATCGAAAAGCGGTTCAAAATCGGGGTGGTTACCGGCAGGAGTGCCCTGGAGATGCAGCTGGCGGAAAGGATCATGGACTATGAATTCACCCGTAAAGTGACCAGTGATGATTATCTGAAACCGGACCCCCGGGCGTTGGCGGTGCTTGTTGATGATGGACGAGGGGTATTTATCGGAGACTCGAAGACCGACGAACTCCTGGTGGAAACATACAACGACGAATACCCGGGAGAGTTCGATTTCATCATGGTCAAGAGAGATGTGGAGGACGTGAACGAGGCAATCATGAGTTTGTTATAAAAAAAGAAAAGGGGTTTAGGGGTGTTTTTTTACTCGAGTTTGAGCACGTCAGCGAACCCGTGCATGTCCATGAAGCCGTGGCCGCTTATGTTGAACAGGATGCTCTTTTCCTCACCGCTCTCCTTGCACGTCAGGGCTTCGTCCATGGCCGCGGCTATGCTGTAGGTTGATTCCGCAGCGGGCAAGAACCCTTCGGTCTCGACGAACTTCTTTGCACGCTGAAAAACGTAATCCTCGTCGGAGGGGTATATGATGGTGTCCAAGAGTCCCTCAGACCTCAGTGCGCTTATGATGGGTGCCGCTGCGTGATACCTCAATCCATCGCCCTTTATGGGTGTAAAGTGCTCCTTGTGGCCCAGGGTGCACATCTTCAACAAGGGGGTCTGCTCGGCATAATCCCCAAAATCGTACCTGTATTCACCCTTGAGATTGGGGGCAACCTCGCTCTGGGCCGCGATGAATTTGGTATCGTTCCCATTCTTTATACGGTCCCTGAAGAAGGGGATGGCTAGACCGCCGAAGTTACTCCCGCCGCCGAGACAGGAGATGACCACATCGGGGTAATCGTCCACCATCTCCATCTGCTTCTTGGTTTCCAGACCTATTATAGTTTGATGCAGCAGTACGTGGTTGAGCACGGAACCAAGTGAATACACCGCCTTATCGTCCCCGGAAGCGTCCTCTATGGCCTCGGATATGGCTATGCCAAGGCCGCCGGGATGCTCTTTATCACTCTTCAGCATCTCCCTACCTACCTCGGTGCGGCTGCTCGGTGAAGCATGCACGTCGGCACCGTAGAGCTGCATGAGCCTGAACCGTTCAGCCTTCCACGACGATGCCGCCCGGACCCAATATACCGTAAGGTCCAGGTCAAGAAGGGCGCATGCGTATGCCAAAGCGGTTCCCCACTGTCCAGCACCGGTCTCCGTCGCCATCCTTTCATATCCCTCCGCCTTGGCGTAGTAAGCCTGGGCGATGGCTGTGTTCACCTTATGGCTACCCGTAGGACTGTAAAACTCCGATTTGTAGTACAGCTTAGCAGGAGTGTTGAGCTTTTTCTCCAGCCGCCTCGCCCTCACCAAAGGCCTGGGCCTGCCGGACTGTATGTAGAGTTCCCTAACCTCCTCGGGTATCTTTACATATCTCTCAGTGGCACCCTCCTGCATGAGAACGTTCTTGGAAAAAATATTCCCGAGGTTCTGCAAACGCGAAGGACCTTCCTCGGGGTCCATAGGAGGGGGCAGGGGTGTGGGCAGATCCGGAAGGATGTTGTACCATGAAGTGGGCATTTCCTCCGGTGGGAGTGAGATAACATTATTCATGGTCATCCACCTCCGATCCACTGCACTGTTTTTGACCCGAAGGCCTGCTCCGCCCTATATACAACAACTTGCGATTTGTTATCATGAAGTACAGTACGTTATTGTATTATTTAATACTTATGTGTACAAAATTGTACATTTAATAGATGGTTACGCTCAGCACTCCTTTTACATCCCGCATATCTTCTATGGCTTCCATCGGTACCGGAGATTCAGTTATAACGTACAACTTCGGCTCCTCCTTGAACTCGGGATCTTCCGTGATGCTCTGCCTTATACTTATACCCAGTTCCGCAATGATCTTGGATATTCCGGCCAGTATTCCCGTCTGATGTGGATCAGTAGGGATCACCTCGATTAGACCCGCCTCGGTATTCATTGCAACGTCCTTGAAAAAGGCGGTTGACCTCAGGTTCCCGAAAATGTCCCGGATATCCTCAGTATTCTCTATGGTATCTACGGTTGCGGTAACTGTTCTTCTGTCCACTCCGAGGACACGTCCTATCTTGGACGGGGACATCTTCACGCCGTTGCAGTATATGTTACCCTCCCCCACACTGAGCCCAGTCTCCAGGAGATATTTTGCCACCTTTTCCTGCCCGGTGTACTCTCTGAAATATTCCTTTATATTCTTCATCCTATGACCTCATTGCACTGAACTTGAAATTGTAATGCTAGTCTCCCTTATAAAAACTAACCTTTGCACCGTAAATTCACTATCTTCGGATAATCTCTTTTCTAGCCGCTTCCTCGACCGTATCCCTGAGCTCACGGGGGCAGGAAACCATCAGTACCCATGAAATGGACGGACGTTTTTGAAGCGCACGACAAAGGGGACTGTACTTGTACATATCATCGAGACGGCCGTCATCAAGCACCTTTATATTGGTCTTTTCAAGCCGGGGTTCGGACAGTTTCAACTCCTTATCAGGTATATCAACTATTACGTTGTTGGGTGATATGTGTTTTCGAGAGGCGATATTTCGCTCCAAGGCACGTATGAAATCGATGGTACCAAAATCCGGGTCATGGAATATATCTGTATCCTCCAACATGTCCGTTGTCAGTGTGAAGCACTTTTTGTACAGCCGACGCTGCTTCAATCGTTCCACCATTTCCCATTGGAAACCGCCCTTTGACTTCAGCATACCAAAGAGTTCCCAGTCCACCATGCGGTAAATCTCCTGAAACTGCTCCTTCAGAGGGGTCACCCCCTTGGTCAGCATCAGCTCTGCGATCCTTGCGGTTTTGTGCAGATAGACCGATGAAAACATCAGCCCTCTTGCTACCAGCATACCTTCCACAGCGGAAACACCGCCCTTTGATATAACCAGATCTCCGTTGTGTATCTCTACCGTTTGAAGCAGTCTCTCCAGATCGATTATACCATGGGCGGCCCCTGTATAGTGTGAATCCCTGAGTAGATAGTCTATCTGGTCCACGTCCATGGGACCGTGGACCATGTGGTAAAGATACTGCTCCCCGCCGAAGTAGGCCTGACCCTTGTGTACGTTGATATTATCCAAGGGTAACGGCCGTTCCTCACCCTTGATCAGTTCTGCGATGTTGGAAGGTACGAGATCGCCGGACTCCAGTATCTCCGGTATGGTGGGACTGTCCCTATTTTCGGTGAAAACCTCGCCGGTGATGAGTTCTTTAGTTATATCCATGTGGTCCTTGCCGGATTCATGTGCCAGGATGCTCTCCAGGGTATGACTGAAGGGCGCATGCCCTATATCGTGTAAAAGTGCAGCGGCCATGACGGTATGTTTTTCCTCCTCCGGCAATCCCAGAGCACCGGCCATCCTCTCCGCTACCCTGTAGGCTCCCATGGAGTGTTCCAGTCGGGTATGGTTGGCCCCGGGAAAGACCAGGCTCGTCAATCCCAGCTGACTGATGCCGCTCAAACGCTGTACCTCGGGAGTTTCCAGCAGTTCAAGGAAAGGCCCGTAAAATCTTATGCTGCCGTGGATGGTATCCTGCACAGTTTTGTACTTCATCACGGGAAGGCATGCTCGAATGCTTATTTAAAATTCCCGATAACCGGAAAAGTCAAAATAGACGTGACTCCAATAACGTTACGTGTTCCGGGACGCACAGTCACTACTGGACGATAAACGCACCTTCTTCAAAGTAAAGGAGGTCCATGTGGTATCATTCAGATGGAACGAATTCAAACCCGAGTTAAAGATATTTCAGGACAATAAACTATCCGAGCTGGATGTGGGATACATAGACTTCAACGTTTCCCAAGGAAAGTGGTGCGTGGGAAATTTTGAGGTGGTGTACACTCCATGTCCAAATGAAAGGCAGGTGTCCGTGTTTCGACAGTGTAAACAATGCGCCTCCCCGGCCATAGCAAGGCAGGAGTGCATATTTGAGCCCGGGGACTGCGACGACTGCCCCGGTGGTTTCTGCCAGGAGGAGCACGTGGTCTATCTGGCCTTTCACGGCATACATCCCAAGGTGGGGATGACCCTTAAGAACAGGTTGAAACAGAGGATCATAGAGCAGGGTGCCGATGCCTACTGTATTCTGGGAACCTATCCTGATAGGGTAATCGCACGGAAGAACGAAATTTCCCTTAGTGAAGAGTTGGATATACCTCAGAGGGTCGGCTCGAAAAAGGTGTTGAAATACATGGCCCGAAAGTTGGATAAGCATATCGTGGGAAGAAAATACAGAGCCGTGAAAAATCAGGTCACTGTGGGAAAGCTGCATTTCGTCAACGATTATCCCATACCCCGCCCACTTAGGGGAGAACCTCGGCTACGGGCCACGGCTGGCATGCATCGTGGTAAGCAGGTGGGTTTGAAGGGGCGGTATCTGATATACGAGAGCGGCGGTTTGCAGGCTCTAGATCTCTCCGACCTTCAGGGGAGAAAGGTAAGGATCAACGAAAGCTACTACATCGAGGTCTAGAAGTCCTTCAATATCCCCCGGGCAGCCAGTATCCCCGTTGCAGCGGCGTTAACAATATCGTGGGAAAGTCCGGCTCCGTCGCCTGCCGCATGCAGGTTTGTTATGGAAGTCTGCAGTTTCGAGTCCACCTTGAGCCTTTTGGCGTAGAATTTTATCTCCGGTGCGTAGAGCAGGGTATTGTTGGAGTTCACACCCGGTATTATTTTGTCAAGTTTGTTCAGACCCTCTATTATATCCACCACCGTACGGTGAGGCAGGGACATGGATATGTCTCCCGGTGTAACATCTTTTAGCGTACCCTGTACCGGATTTCTATCAAGTCGTTGTTGAGTCGATCTCCGGCCGGACCGAAGGTCTCCCATCCTTTGAACGATAGGATCACCACCGCCGATGGTACTTGCAAGCTGGGCTATAGCCAACCCATAGCGAGTTGTATCCTCCAGGGGTTCGGTCAGATGTGTCCTTACCAGGAAAGCAAAGTTGGTATTTTCGCTCTCAATGTCCCTCCTGGAGTGGCCGTTTACGCCTATGAAACCGTCGTAGGATTCCTTTACCACATACCCTCGGTGATTGGTACAGAAAGTTCGGATGAAGTCATCGTAGCTTTTTGTGTAAAGATGGAACTTGGGATCCCGGTTGACCTCTATAACGTCGTCCATGATGATGCTGGGTACTTCCACACGAACACCGATGTCGATAGGGGCGAATTCCGCCATCAATTTATTCCTAGCGACAAAACTCTGCACCCAGTCCGTACCTACCCTGCCCGGTGCAATAATGGTTTTATCTGCCTGGATAGTCCGATCTCCGGTTAATTTTACCCCTGCACAGGTATCTTCATTGATAACGATATCATTAACCCCTGTCTCCACCATAAAATCTACACCCCGGGATTCCAGGGTTTTCTTTAGTTTTTTTATTAGAGTGGGGGCGCGGTCAGAACCAATATGCGCCTGGGGTATAGGATAAAAACGGGCGCCCACCGAGGCGGCTCTTTTTTTGAGTTTTTCTTCCTTATCACTATCATCGGTTCGGGGAGGAGGCATGCCGTGTTTAGAAAGTATCTGTGAAACCTGATCAACTAGATCCCAAGCTTCCTCCTCGTTATCCGTATAATCGATTAAATTTCCACCAACATCCGGTCTGAGGTTCACCGTTCCGTCGGAAAAGGCACCTGCACCACCTACACCACTCATTATATCCGATTCTTTACGGTCGTCGATGTCCTTTCCCTTCTCAACCACCAGTACCCCTATATTACATAAACTAAGTTCGTAAGCGGCGAACATTCCCGCAGGGCCCGAGCCAACTATCACTACCTCGTATTTCATATTCCCAAACGCACCTGATAAATCAATAGATTGTTTTAGTTATTTATTTGTTTGTGTGATCTTTTACATCTATATGATCTTTAAACAAACTGCGGTCCAAATCATAAATGATAAATACACACACCACTATTTCACCTTAGAAGTGAGTTACAATGTTGGACATAAACATCGTACGGGATAAGCTAGAGGATTACAATTTAAGTAAAGCCAAAGTGGGAGTAGTAGCGTCACATTCGGCGTTGGATGTATGCGACGGTGCGGTGGACGAGGGATTTCCAACACTTGCTGTCTGCCAGAAGGGGAGGGAAAAAACATATGATACTTACTTTAAAACTATTCGAGATAGCGATGAAAAGCGGATTAGAGGGGTAGTGGATGAAACCTGGATTTTGGACAAATTCGCCGACGTTTTGAAGGACGAATATCAGAGGAGACTCATAGATGAAAATATCATTTTCATACCGAACCGTTCTTTCACCTCCTACGTACCTTTGGACCAAATCGAGGACGAGTTCGTAGTGCCCATGGTGGGAAGCCGAAACCTCCTGAGGAGCGAGGAAAGAGAGGAAGAAAAGGATTATTATTGGCTTTTGGAAAAAGGAGGACTTCCCTTCCCGAAGAAAATAAAGAATCCAGAAGATATAGACAAGCTGGTCATGGTCAAGCTAAAACACAAGGTAAAGCGTTTAGAGCGGGGATTCTTCAGCGCATCGTCATACGAGGAGTATAAAAATAAAGCGGATAATCTGATAAAGAATAATGTGATCACCGAGGAAGACCTTAAAGATGCCAGGATCGAGGAATACATAATCGGGCCGGTGTTCAACTTTGATTTCTTTTACAGTCCTCTTAACGAAAAGGGTTCCAAAATTGAACTACTGGGTATAGACTGGAGGTTTGAGACCAGCCTGGACGGACATGTCAGACTGCCGGCACCTCAACAGATGACTCTTAGCGAAGAACAAATGATGCCCGAATACACCGTCACCGGACACAACAGCGCAACTTTAAGGGAATCACAACTTGAAAAAGTTTTCAAACTAGCGGAGTTGTACGTAAAAGCTACCAAAAAACATTATACTCCCGGTGTGATAGGCCCATTCTGTTTGCAGACATGCGTTGATAAGGACCTTAACTTTTTCATCTATGATGTAGCACCCCGTACCGGCGGAGGTACCAACGTTCACATGAATGTTGGACATCCATACGGTAACACACTCTGGGGAAAAAGGATGTCCACCGGGCGTAGACTGGCTCTAGAGATAAGAAGGGGCATAGATAAAGGCAGACTCAGGGAGATAGTAACTTGAACTTAAATATAAGATACAGGAGGACCTTTACATGGGCTTTTTAGATTCAATAAACATATTCGATAAAGAAAAGAGAGTGTTAAGCAAAGCACAAAAATACATCGACAAGGCAAAGAATTTCAACCAGGAGGGGGAAATTCATAAAGCAAAGGAAACCTGTGATAAAATATGGGATCTGCTGAAAAAACACGAGGATTCCTTTAAAGAACAGCTTGGAAATTTATCACAACTCTTCGATGAGCTGGGCTGGTTATATTATCATCTGGGCTACGAAGATCACGCACTCCATTCGGAAAATGAAGCCCTTAGGATACACGGCAACAACATCGACGCCCTAAACCACAAAGCTATCATATTGACTCAAAAGGGCGCTCCGAGCAAAGGGCTGAAACTACTTTCTAAAGCTTTAGAGATTGACACACATGATAAGTATACTCTTGTAAATAAGGGAGATGTCCTCGCAAAGATCGGACGAAAAGACGAGGCGGTCCGGACCTACGAAAAGGCTTTAGAAGTAGACGAAGAAGATATATCCGTATACGATAAAATACTTAAACTTGAGCCTAGAAACGGAGATATTTGGGCAAAACGTGGATCGGCTCTTAAAAACAGTGGAGATTATGAAAAGGCCATAGAGTCATTCAATAAATCCCTTGAAATCAATCCGAACCAAGAACGCATTTGGCTTTACAAAGGTATGGCTTTAAGAGATATGGAAAAACTAAACGATGCGGTAGTATGTTTCGACAACGGGTTAGAAATCAACCCATATAACAAAGAACTGTGGGGTACGAAGGGAGTGACTCAGCATCTGTTGAAAAGGGAAGAAGAGGCTTTAGAGTCCTTCGATAAGGCTCTAGATATAGACCCGGAAGATGTTGAACTCTGGAACCGGAAGGGTACTATCCTTTACGAGTTGGAAAGATATCAAGAAGCTCTCAACGCCTTTGATAAAGGTATAGCCGTCGATCCCGAGGATATCAGACTGTTGAACAATAAAAAAGAAGTACTCAAGCCGTTGGAAAAATATGAAGAGTTGATTCGTGTATGTGATAAGATATTGGAAAAAAATCCGTCAGATGCAAGCAGTCTTTATGACAAGGGTGTCGCACTTCATAAGCTAGGAAGACACGAAGAAGCTATAGAACAGCTTGAAGAAGCTCTCTCTTACAATCCGCAGGATATTTACGCACTGGAGCGGGAGAAAAGCATATACAAGGAGTTAAGGGACTGGGAAAAAATAATACGCACAGCAGATAGAATAATAGAGATCGATAAAGAGAATTGGGAGGCATGGTATGATAAAGGAGTAGCCTTCCTAAAAATGAAAAATCCAGGGAAGGCTGTGAGTAGTTTCGAACATTCACTCCGGATAAAAGATAGTAACCTACAAGCCCTTGAGGGAAAGAAAGATGCATTGATCCTTTTGGGAAAGAACGAGGAAGTTGTCTACGTTTGCGATAGGATCGTTACCGTTGATCCGGAAAACACCCAAGCTTATTTCGACAGGGCAAAGGCGATGGAAAAATTAAGAAAATATGACAAAGCCATCAAAGACTATCGAAAGGGTCTTTCTTACGACCCATCGAGAGACGGAGCCTGGAACGATAAGGGGTTGTGCGAATACCGTATAGGAGAATACGGGGATGCTCTGAAAAGTTTTGATAAAGCTATAGATATCGACCCAAACGATAAGCGGTATTGGAACAACAAAGGACACTGCCTAAATAAACTTGAAGAATATGATAAAGCGATAGAGGCCTACGATAAAGCACTAGAGATAGACCCTGAAGACTATAGAATATGGTACAGTAAGGGGCTGGCCCAGGAAGGCATCGACCGATATGAAGAGGCGATTAGATCATACGACAAGGCATTAGATATAAATGATGCAGACCCAAAGATATGGTACAGCAAAGGCATTGCTCTGGAATGGTTGGATAGATATCAAGAGGCGATAGAGGCCTTTGGGAAATCTATAAAACTTAAACCAAATAACCGCTTTGCATACATAAGAAAGGGACTGGCCCATGCAGAGATGGGAGAGCATGAAGAAGCCGTTAAGTCCTTTGATCGGGCTATAGAGATGAAGGGAGATGACATAAAATTGCTCGTCAAAAAGAAGGACTCCCTGAAGATACTGAAAAGATGGAGCGATATACTACAGACCTCCGATGAAATAATAAATCTTAATATCAACGATATACAGTCCTGGAGGGATAAGGGAAAAGCACTGAAACACTTGGGCGAACCACAAAATGCGTTAAGCTGCTACGAAAGGGCGGTATCGATAAAGGAAAACCTTGAAGACTTGATTGAGGTAAAGAACCTGAACAAGGAATTGAATAGGCCTGAAGAAGTCGTGCAATACTGCGAACGTATCATAGAAGAGGTACCGGACCATGTTGAATCCTGGCAGGACAAGGCCATGGCTCTAAAGAAGTTAAAGAAATGGGATAAAGCCTTGTTGGCATTTGACAAGGCTTTAGAGCTAGAGCCGGAGAACAAAAAGATGTGGATCCACAAAGGTATTGTATTCGAGCATCTGAACCAGTATGAAAATGCAATGAGGGCATACAACGAAGCCCTGGAACTCGATCCCTCCGATATACTGCCTATTGCTAGAAAATCCAATAGCTTAAGAAAGATGGGAAGATACAGCGAGGCGGCCGAGTGGTTCCAGAAGGCAATCGATTTAGAGCCTGATAATCCTAGATATTTAAACATGAAAGGCAGATGTATGATAGAAACCGGAGAGCTTGAAGAGGCGGACGAACTCTTTGAGGAATCCATCAAGATGGACGATCAAAATGGGGTAACTTGGAAGTACAAAGGACTTTTGTCCGAGAAGATGGAGAGATACGAAGAGGCAATAAGTTCCCTTGAAACCGCTATCAAGCTGGGGGTAGATGATAAGGAAGTATGGATCACCAAGGCGGAGTGCTATGATTATCTAGGTAGAAAGGAGGATGCCATCGATACCTATGAAAAGGCGATAGAAATAGTTCCAAACGATCCACATCTATGGTTCAAAAAGGGAGAACTACTCTTCGAGATCGAAAAATACTCCGAAGCATTGGAAGGTTTTGAAAGTGCCATTGACATAGAACCGGAATTCACGGATGCCTGGTTTGAAAAGGGCAGGGTACTTGAAGAACTAAAACGCTATCAAAGTGCCATCGAAGCCTATGATAAAGCAATAGGACTCAGAGCGGATGATAAATATGCATGGAATAACAAAGGCCGGGTATTGATAGAGCTAGGAAAAACGGAAAAGGCGGTCAGGGCATTTGAAAAAGCATTAGAGTTATATCCCGAGATGGAGTCAGCAAAGCAAGGACTTGAGATCGCCGAAGAGAAGAATAAGGAAAAAAAGCTAGAGGAATATTCAAAGCAGATCTTGGAATACGAATGCCGTTTGAACCGGGAGATCTCGAAAGAAGAAGCCTTCAAAAAATGCAACGTGCCTTACAACTACATAGACGATGTGTACAGCTACCTGTCGCTACGAGAGGCACTAGACGTAAATGCCCTGGGCGATGAAGAAAAGCGCCGTCTGGAAAATGCTTCAAAGACGGTTCTTAAAACGTTAGCAACCACTTCAAGAGAGAATTTAATAAAAAACGGTGTTAGACTTTGTGATATAGTGACCCATTTTCCAAACAAATCCATTACCGAAGCAAAAAGGGTGTTGGAATACATACGTGAAGTAGACCAGATGGATGTTTCCACAGATCAAATTGACGATACTACCGAAAGACTTTTGAGAAAACGTGTACTCACCATGCCGCCGGAGAATCGCGACTTTTTGACCCTTATAACCAACTTGAACATTGGAATACTTCAAGCCAAGAAAGTGTTGGAAGCGTTGAAAAAGTTCGAAGGGGCAGATTATAAACCTCCGCGGACGGAAATATCCATGCTGGTACAGCCCGAGTCGGAGAGAGCGAAGCCTTCACCTCCTCCGGCACAGGAAGAGACAAAGGGATCTGAGAAAAAAACCGCAAAAAAGAAAGATGAACCGAAGTGTTATTTCTGCGGAACCAAGACAAATTACAAACACGATTGCGGCAAGCTACCCCTTTGTTCGTCCTGCGAATCAAAACACGCTGGAGAATACTGTCCGGAATGCAGTGGGACGATCGGCGCTAAGGATGTGAGTGAAGAAGACGAGATGATGCTCTAGAAAAATCCCGCTTTTTTTCTCTTGATGTCCATTCGTTTACTTTCAAGATAGCTGTAAACAGTACTGTGCTCGGAACCCTCTAATATCATCTGTACCGCCCTTCTAGCTATGGACAGCTCGGTAGGGGTACCTATCAATGAAACAGTGTTACCATATATTGATACATAGCATTCACTCAATTCCTCTATTAACTCCCGTGTCCTACCATTTTTACCAATCAGTCTTGCTTTCATACGGTTTACGGCGTTGGAACTTTTTCGAACGTACGAGCGTATGTCCATCCGCGCAGATCATCACCACCTGCACCGCCGACAAGCAATATGCCACGATCCTGACCGACAACATGGTCGGGTCGGGCGTGCATATCAACGCCATCGGCGGCGACTGCCCGGGCAAGACCGAAATCGCGCCCGGCGTGCTCAACCGCTCCACGA
>JAWOAU010000092.1:0-12134 GCA_046498385.1 Thermoplasmata archaeon
CAAGTCGTGCCTTGTAGGTCAGAAATCTAACAAATCTTCCGATGTGGCCGGTGTTGTGGAGTGATGTGTGCAGTCCTTTCTGGTATCTGTTTTGACTGCACATCTCTTTTACGGATAGATCACCGACTATAATGGTGTTTGATCTTGTATTATCTACTATCTTTCTGCTGAGTTTATGCTGGAAGTCCTTCATCTGATCAGCGCACTTTCTTTTCATCCTTTTTAAAGCTCTATCATATCGTTTATACCGTCTGCTATCCTTTTTACAATGGTCTCGTTTACTCTGTACCGCCCTGATCCTATCTTCCCAATATCTATCAGGACGTTCATTCGTGAACTCGATAGTCTTACCTTTGCTATTCACAGCAGTATGTTTCAACACTCCTAAGTCGAACGCTTGCTGACCTGTCTCACTATATCGAAGGAAAACTTTTCTGGGATATCAAACTTGAGCTCGGTCTTCGAAGGATGTTTATGAGAGAATCGTACCCACCCTTCACCGAACTTGAACCCCGATTGGTTGTACACCATCGTTGTGAAGTACCGCGTTCCTTTCATCTCCCAGCCGAGTCACGGAGACTTCTCGCAACATGTAGTTAAAATGCGCCAATTTAAAATACTTCCACCTTTGATAACCCCTCAATGCGTATAGCAGTGGTATTGGAAGACAAATGCAGTTCCAGCAGGTGTTCATACGAGTGCATCAGCTACTGTCCCAGGGTCAGGACCGGGGACGAGACCATAGTTAAAACCGAGGATGGGATACGTATATCCGAGGAACTTTGTGCCGGATGCGGCATATGTACGGTTAAATGCCCTTTCAACGCTATAAAGATAATCAATTTGGCGGAAGAACTGGATGAGGATAAGGTCCATCAATTCTCGGAAAACGGTTTTAGACTTTATCGACTGCCGGTACCACAGGAAGGTCTGGTCATCGGATTGCTGGGTGCCAACGGTATCGGGAAGACGACCGCCATACGTATACTTTCGGGAGAGATCACGCCGAACCTCGGTGATTTTGAATCAGCACCGTCCTGGGAGCCTGTATTAGAATGCTACTCGGGTACCGCCATGGGAGATTATTTTGAAGAACTTGCCCATGATGAAATAGAAACTTCCCTTAAACCACAGTATGTGGATAAGATCCCCGCCCATTATTCGGGCCAGGTGGAACCTCTCCTTCAAAGAGTGGGCGATGATTACATGCATTGGGTGGAGCTTCTGGATATAGAGCATACCCTTGACTCTCCGATCGATAATTTATCCGGTGGTGAGCTCCAAAGGGTGGCTATTGCAGCGGCTTCTACCAAGGAAGCCGACATATACTTTTACGACGAACCCTCTTCATATTTAGATATCAAACAGCGCTTGAACGTTGCCAAGGTGATAAAAGAAAAGAGCTCTAAAAGTCACGTGATGGTCATAGAGCACGATATCGCCGTATTGGATTTCTTGGCCGATAACGTACACATACTTTATGGATCAAAGGGCGCTTATGGGGTGGTATCTCATCCCAAGAGTGTCCGGCGGGCGATAAATACGTTCCTTCGCGGATTTTTGGACGAAGAGAACATACGTTTTAGAAATAACGAGATCACTTTCCACCAGCATGCTCCCCGCAGCGAGTTCCATCATGACATACTGGTATCCTATGATCGGTTGGTAAAGAAATGGGATTCTTTTAAACTGGAGACCGAGCCCGGAGATGTTCCCAGAGGGGAGGTCATAGGCATAGTCGGTCCTAATGCTACCGGTAAGACCACCTTTGTAAAGATGCTCGCCGAGGTGATAAAGCCAACTGAAGGGGAGATCAAGACCAGTGTTTCGGTGAGTTACAAACCACAGTACATAAAGCCTAATTACCCTGGAAGGGTCATAGACCTTTATCGTACCGAGATATACGATTCCCTAGGCGACGGGCTTTACAAGGCCGAGGTGATACGGCCCCTTGATATAGAGTCGCTTTACGAACGAGAGGTGTCCACACTCAGTGGCGGCGAACTGCAACGGGTGGTGATAGCCCTTGCATTGGGCAGGCAGGCCGACCTTTACCTTTTAGACGAACCCAGCGCTTACCTTGATTCCAGGCGAAGGATGGACACCGCCAGGGCGATAAGACGTTTCATAGAGAAGTCTAAGAGTGCAGGGATGATAGTGGATCACGATGTTTATTTCATCGATTACGTTTCCGACCTGATAATGAATTTCTCAGGAGAACCCGGCTTCAAGGGCATAGGTGAGGGACCCTTTGAGATGAAAGAGGGGATGAATAAATTCCTAAAGGACGTAGGGATCACCTTCAGAAGAGATCCTGATACAAATCGCCCTCGTGTAAACAAGCTTGACTCCAGGCTGGATAAAAAGCAAAAATCTCGGGGGGAATACTACTACACTTTTTAAAACGTAACCATTTTTTCCAAAGTAGTTTCCTCTAACTCCTCTTCTAATATCTCCAGGGCATGGTTTCTTTCAACCTTGTCCAGGGGCACAAGGGCCTTTAGCATAATCTGCCCGTAGGGTAATTTATCCTGCTTCAGCTTTATCTTACCGTCTTTATGGAGGAATAACACGGACGTAAAGGCGGTTATAAAATCACTCTTTCTCCCGTCGTGTAACATATCGAACTCTAAAAGTTTCTGCTTGTACCAACATATACGCTTCCAGATAATCTTTATATCCTTCTGCATGTCCTCTTTGTGGGCTTTGGTGTCGAAATTTTCTCCCCTTTGGGATATCAACTTTTTTCTCTCCTCTGCCCTTTCCCTGCGGAGACGCTCCATTTTCTCCCGGTATTGAGCTTCTTTTTTTCCTTTTTCAAATGCATCGACCAGCTCCATGAGGGACACGGGTCTTTTTTCCTCTCTCCGCACCGCCTTTTCAAGCTTAAAACCGTCTCCTTCCAAGACATTTTCTTCGTATTCTATGTCGTCAGGGTCTTGATAGAACCCGTCGTCGAACATTTCCCAGTTCCAGATGGGCTCTTCTTCCACATACTCTTCTTCCTTATCCTCTTCCGCATTGTGCAGCACCTCCTCGCACTGCATCTTCAGTATGGACCATGCCATCCTTACCAGATGTCCCGCCACGGTAAAATTCAGGTTCTCTTTTTCCTTCGCCTCCCCCAGGTACATCTTAGAGAAGGATACTAGGTCGATATCCCACGGGTTCATCTTCTCGTCTATCACTAGTTTAAATAAAGAAGCGATAGCACACTCGAAGGGGTCTTGGGATATATAATACACAGAGTTGTCCATGTTATCTATCATGTAGAGGTAATCGTTTATCCGTTCCCCGCTTTTTCCCTCGTCGATGAGGGATTTATGGAATATCAAGTGCTTCACCACTTCTCGACTAGGCTCCGAAAAGGAAAAACCCATATCCCGCTGTATCTCTTCGACCATCTTATTTCGCCTCCGTTTCCAGGCTGCTCATGGTGGTGAGCAGGGGTATGTCTTTTTCCTTATCTCCTATGTTGACTTTCATTATAATATCCGATCTTCCCTTCTCGTACATGGTCACTCCTATTATGTGGTCCGACTTTTTCAACGTTGCCTTTCTCAACGAGATCTGTATGAACTGGGCGGCCAAAGAGTTACGCTTTATCATGTCTGCCACCTTTTCAGCATTCACACCGTCAAGGTTCTGATCTATTTCGTCAAGGAGGTAGAAGGGGGAGGGGTTGTATCTCTGTATTGAAAATATGAACGCCATGGATACCAGGCTCTTTTCACCGCCGGACAAGGCCTGTATGCGGTGTACCTTTTTTCCCGGTGGTCTGGCTTTTATTATCAATCCACCGTCAAAAGGAGAATCCGGATCCTCCAGCTCTAGATGTGCCTCGCCGCCGGATAATTCATGGTAAACCTCTTTAAAGTTATCGTTGATGTCGTTCTTTACCTTGAGAAGTCCGACTTTCTTTTTCTTGTCTAATTCGTCGATCAACTTATCTAATTCTTCCCTTCTTTCTTCCAGTTTCGTGTACTCCTTCTGAAGGTTGTCTTTTCTTTCCTTCTTTTCTTTGTGGACGTCGATGGCCGTCATGTTCACCGGTTCCATCTTTTCCATTGCCTCTTTGCTCCGCCTGATCTTATTCTTCAATTCTTTCATAGAGGGTATGTCTTCTTCTTCGTAGTCCATCGATTCGTTTATATCTTCCCTTACCTCGCTCACACTGGTAACGTGGTCGTTGAGCTTCTGCTCCAAGGTATGTAAGTAGCTTTTTTTTGCCTCGATCTTGGTATCGATACCTTCTACGCTGTGTCTGGCTTCCACGAGTCTCTCTCTTGTTTTTTCTTTCTTATCCCTCAATTCCTTGAGCTCGTCATCTACGCTTTCTATTCTTTTGTTTAGGGCCTTTATTTCCTTTCTCTTTTCTTCGACCACCTTGTTTTTCTTTTTGATGGTTGAGCTCAACCTTTTATTCTCGCTTTTGAGATCTGAGATATACTTTGTAAACTCATCGATATCATCTTCCAACCTTTCCCTTTCCTGTTCTTTTATCTTTATGTCCGATTCGATGGCACTGAGTTTTTTGTTTAACTCCACTTCCCTGTCCTTTAACTTACCCAGTGATCTAGATAATTCTTCCGGACTGATATCTTCGACCTTTTCGGATATACTCTGCATTTCATTTCTTAAATCTTCACCTTCGTTCTTCGCCTTTATCAACTGCTGCTTGATTTTTTCTCTTTCCTCTGCGATCTCTTTACACTCATCCTTTTTTGAATTGATAGATTCCAACCTTTTCTTTATCTTCTTGTTGCATCTGTCGACGTCTTTTTGTAAAGTACCGATGCTGCCGGTTTTGCCCGCTTCGGACTGCAGGTCCCTTATCTGGTTTTGAATGTTTTGTATATCACTCCGAACGGTTCTAAGCTTGTTTTCCACCTCTTGGAGCTTCTTTCTGCTCATGTTCAGCTCTTTACCCACCCTTTCCAGTTCACCACGGTCCGGAGCTTCGAAACCGATCATCTGCCGTTTGATGGTCCCGCCCACCATGGCACCGCTGCGTTCCAGCAGTTCGCCGTCGAGGGTTACCATCCTTACTCCTCCGAGGAGGGACCGGGCGGAGTCGATGTCCTTCATGACCACCGTGTCGCCGAAGACGTACCAGAACACGTTCTCATATCGATTTTTGTAGTCCACCAGGTTTATGGCAAAATCAACGGAGTTCTCATCCTTTACTGCCCTTATGGCCTTTCCGTGAGGCCGTCCGCTCATCATCTTATTGAGGGGCAGGAATGTAGCTCTTCCGCATTTTTTCTTTTTAAGGTACTTGATCGCCCGAGAGGCGGTTGCATCATCCTCAACTACTATAGACTGCATCCTCCCGCCGGCGGCTACCTGTAGGGCGGTTTCGTATTCCTTTCCAACACTAGCAAGTTCGGCGATGGTACCGTGTATCCCTTGGATAACACCCCTATCCCGGGCCTCCAGTATCCTCTCTACACCTTGACTGTATCCCCGTTTAACCGATTTTGCCGCGTTATCCTGGGCGACCAGGTGGCTGTAGTCTTTGTCTAACCGGTTCACTCGCTGCTCCAAATCCTCTCGGTCTTTGCTGAGGTTGGATTCAACCTGTCTTTTTTTATGAAATTTGTTTTTTAGGTCCTTCAACTGTTTTTCCAGACCCTTGTCGTTTTTTTTCAGTTCCTTTAATTCCCAAGTCATCTCTTTTTTTCCGAACTGTATCTGCTCCAGTTCTTCTTCCTCCTCGGCGATCTTCTCTTGTAGTGATTGGAGGTGTCCTTTCTTGCGGTCGAATTCTACCTGTAAAGATGATACATCCTTCTGGTTTTTATCGTGCCTTTTCCGCAGCTTCACACCCTTTTTTCTGAGTTCTTTGATCCTGTCGTCGGAATCAGATTGTTTGTTTTTTATCTCCTGGATATATTCCTTTGTATTTTCAAGCTCCTTGACCAGTTCTTCCTTTTTATCGTTATTTTTCAGTATATCTTGTTTTCTAGATGTGAGTTCTTCCCTACTTTTCTCAAGCTCCTTCTTTAACTTTTGCAGGTTGTGCTTATTTTCCTTTATGGTCTCCTCGTTGCTCTCGATCTTATCTTCGGCTCGTCCTTTTTCCAGACGTATATCTCCAAGTTTTTCCCGGAGTTTTTTATCGTCCTCTCCACCTTTGGAATCGAGCTCCTTTTCCAGCTTCTCTACCTCTTCTCTCAACTTGGATATATTGTCTTTTTCCGCTTGTTTTTTGTCGTCCAGTTTTTTGATCGATCCCTCGTTCTCTTTGATATCCTTTTCGATGCTGGAGATATCATTCTGTATCTCCTGTATGGTTTTCCATGCCTTCATCTGCCGGGCATCCTTTAATCTGTCCGACAGTTCCTGGTATTTCAACGCCTGCTTTCGATCTTCCTCTAGTTCCTTCACCTGCTTTCCTATTTCATCCAGCAGTAAATTGATACGGTCTAGGTCTGATTTCACCTCTTCTTTCTTTTTCTCGGCATCCTCTATATCCTTATCGTAATCACTTATGCCGGATATCTGGTCCAGTATCTTTCTTCTCTCGTAATCGCTCATCTCTACTATCCTGGATATGTCTCCCTGCTGTACTAGATTATATCCGCCTGCGGTTATCCTGGCATGCGATAGTAATTCTTGGAACTCAGTTAAAGAAGAAGACCGGCCGTTTAGGTAAAAGTAGGAGTTGTATCCGATATCGTTATCTGACCTCTGTACCTTCCTTGTGAATGTGACCTCGTCATCATCCCTGGGCATACCCCTATCGTGGTTGTCGAACGTCAAACTGACCTTGCAGAAGTCGGCGGGTTTTCCACCCTGGCCCCCGTTGAATATAAGGTCTGTCAGACGACCCGCCCTCATCTCCTTGGAGCTCTTAGGTCCCAACACGAAAAGGATGGCATCCGCAATATTTGATTTACCCGAACCATTGGGTCCCGTAATATTGGTGTACCCTTTTTCTATGGGTATGTCTATCCGCTTGTTAAAAGACTTGAAATTTTCCATCCTAACGTTCTTTAGATACAATCTATCTCCTCCGGGAGAACGTGAATCCAGCTTGCTTTACTTCTTCTAGGTCAGAGTGCATTTATATCCCATCCGTTGACCGAAATAGTCTGACAGGTCGTCAGACATTATATAAACCACTTAAAAGTATTAAAAAGTTGTGGTCAAATCCCCGTTCCGAAGAGGTGTAAAAAAAAGGGAGGGAGGGTGATTATCGTGATGTTGATACACTTGTACCTTTGTACATATGTATATAGATGCACATGTTAATAAGCTTTACTCTCCCGGGACCCTTCTCAGGCTTTACAAAAATAAAAAAAGAAAAAGGTTTTACATCATCCCTGGCGGCGCACCGGGCTGAGGCGGTTGCCCTTCTTCGTCACCGCCCTTTGCAGCTATCACATCATCGATCATGAGAACCATCTCCGCCAGTTCGGATGCCGACCTTAAAGCCTGTTCTTTTACCCTCAGGGGCTCGTAGATGTGCTTATCCATCATATCCTGAAAATCTCCGTTGTCAACGTTCACACCGTAGTTGTTCATGCCTTCCTTTTCGTGGATCGCCGTGAGTTCCATGAGCACGTCCATACCGTCGAGACCCGCGTTATCGGCGAGTGCCATGGGTATGGATCTTAAAGATTTGGAGAAGGCCTTAACCGCCATCTGCTCTCTGGTATCGATGGTACTCGCGTAATCCTCCAGAGCACATATGAGCTCTACCTCCACAGCACCTCCGCCGGGCACTATGTGTCCGTCTTCCATGGTAACCGCTATCACCTTGAGAGCATCTTCCAAGGCCCTTTCCAGTTCATCTACAACGTGCTCGCTTCCACCTCTAAGGATCAAGGAGACGGATTTACCCATCTTCGTTCCTTCTATGACCGTCATGTGGCTGTCCGATAAGAACCTGTAGCCTATTTTGTCGGCCTCTCCTAGGTCCTCTTCGCTCATATCGTTTAAACTGGTGACAATGTTGCCTCCCGTAGCCCTGACCAGCTTTTTCATGTCTGACTTTTTTACCCTGCGCAGGGCCAGTATATCTTCTTTTGCCAGGTAGTGCTGGGCTAGGTCGCCTATACCTTTCTGACAGAGAACCACTTTCGCACCTGCTTCTTTGATCTTTTCAACCATCTGTCTTATGCTCCTCTCCTCTTCATCTATGAACCTCTGCATCTGGGCGGTGTCGGATATGGTTATTCCTGCACTCGTTTCTGTTTCCTTCACCTCCAGAGGAGTGTTCAGTAGTAGGATCTTTGCATCCTTCACCTCGGTGGGCATATTCTGGTGTAGTGGTTCTTTGTCGAGTATGACACCGCCTACGATCTCGGTCTCAGCCATGGACGCACCGGCTTTTTTCACTATCTTGATATCGTCCAGGTCTATATGGTAATCGGTCTCTACCTTGTCCGCCACCTTTTTTACCGCTTTTAAAGCCATGTCGGCGAGGTTTTCCTTTTCCATATCGACCGCTTTTCCAGTCATGGCGGTGACTGCGGTATTCCTGAGAACTTCTTCGTCTCCACTGTCGACCTCTTTCTTCAGTTCCTCCAGGACCGCCCTAGCTTTTTCAGAGGCCTTACGGTACCCTCTCGCGATGGTTGACGGGTGTACGTTGCTATCGATCATATCCTGGGCCTGGGTCAGCAGTTCACCGGCTAGTACCACCGCGGTGGTAGTACCGTCGCCGCATTCGTCGTCCTGTGCCTCGGCAACCTCCACCACCATCTTTGCCGCCGGATGTTCGATATCCATCTCCTTGAGCATGGTCACTCCGTCGTTGGTTATGACCACGTCACCCATACCGTTCACCAGCATCTTGTCCATACCCTTGGGTCCAAGGGTTGCTTTAACACTGTCCGCCAGGGCCTTGGCCGCCGAAATATTTGCTTCCTGAGCGTCCTTTCCCTTTTGTCTCTCAATATCTTCACTCAACACGATCACAGGCTGATTTTCGCCGTTCATGTTATCCTACCATATATGTGATGATTAGAGGTTCTATAAATATTTTACCTATAAGCTAGCAGCATTTTTGTTCTCCCTATAATATCATCTACTTGTCCCTGTAAATACTCTGATTCCACAACATTTAAATCGTTACCCCTTCTAAGAACGATCATGTGCCTTGCAGTCCCCGGTAAGATCCTAGAGATAAACGAAGATGATGCCTTGGTAGACTTCGGAGGCGTCACACGAAAAGCTAACATTTCATTGGTGGATGTTTCCCTAGGAGATCACATAATCGTCCACGCAGGCTACGCCATACAGAAACTTTCTCCCGAGGAGGCCAAGAAGACGTTGGATATCTGGGATGAGATACTGGAGGCACAGTCCTGATCCGGTTTTTTTATCACATGGGTTCGTCGGATTCCCCTGGTCGATTCCCGAATAGTTTGCAGGCGATGTAACCCAGGAAGGCAGGCGCCATCCTGAGCATGTACCAAAGGTCCATACTGTGATCCAGCATCTTGGATAGGGAATAGTTCGACCACAGTTTACCGTGTTTCATGGTCAGCTGCTTTCTTCCGAAGCCATTCCAGAACGCCTGCTTGAAGAAACCGTAAAAGCTGCCTCTGGTCCGGTGATAAACTATCGCCTTTTCGTTGTAACCTATCTTTCCCCCTTCCTGCACCGCTCTGAAATTGAGATCGATGTCTTCGGCGGTCATGAACCATGGGTCGAAGCCTTTGATCTTTTCGAACAGTTCTCTGTGATAAAGCAGGTTGCACGAAGGGTAGGTTACGTCGTAGCCCCTGTAGTACAGCTCCACCCGCTCCAGTTCCTCGAAAGCGTGGTAACCTATCTGCACCGTCTTACCGGCAACGATATCGTATTTTTTTGCGCTCTTACGCATCTCTTCGGCCCAGAAAGGGTTCACGATCTCGTCACCGTCTATGAACGCCAGAAACTCTCCTTTGGCCTTCTTCACCCCGTAGTTGCGCCCCACACCCCTGGTACCTCCTTTAACGTACAATTTAACGAAGTCGTACTTTTTTGAATACTCCTTGACGATCCTTTGGGTATCGTCCTCACTGTTAGCATCCACCACGATTATCTCTATGGGTGGTTGTTGAACTACAAGGCTGTCCAAAAGGTCTGGCATATCCTTCTCCTCGTTCCTCACGGTGATGATGACCGATATGAGCATGGTTGAATCTCCCTAGAATCGTGATACGGTAATATATTTTGCGTAAGAGTTTTTCGGAATTGAAGTTTTGTTGATTGCTGCTGAGCGTGGGAGATTTGAGAAGAAGTTGAAGCTAATTGAAATGTTTAGGAACCAAAATTTCCAACACGGGCATACAGGACTTTTTAACTACGTGTTGCGAGAAGAGGTAATGAGGAAAGCCGGATTGTTTTCAAAGTATACGCGATAGCGTTGGAACCTTCGATAAACCCCTGGAGCAGGTGATAAAACAGGGGTTCCGTCAACACATTGATCTCTTGGAGAATACGCATTCGCCGATGCAGGTTGAACAGTCCCCGCCGTTGGTGACCCAAAATTTGTAGCATCTATCCACATCTACCGCCCATCTTTTTATCCCTTGGTTATTGCTCTTTGATACCGTATCGTAGGACGGTTCATCATCCATGGATATCGCATCCACTTCACAGGTTTCGGCGCATCTCTTACATCCCTTACAGAATTCCGTTATCCCGAAGTTCTGTGGTTCGTCATGGGCTAGGGGCAGGTCTGTGAACACCTTGCATATCTTCACCCGGGCACCCCACTCAGGAGTTATCAACAAACCGTTCCTGCCCAGTTCTCCCAAACCAGCCTGCACCGCCAGGGGTATGCTGAGTGCGGTATCGTTTCCCATGGGTATTGCCCTGTACCCCAAACCGCGGATGAACTGTGCCATGCATCCTATGACGAATGCCATCTTCGAATAACTCAATCCGTTTTCCACACCCATCTTCATGGACGGAGAGCTTTTCAAGGGACCTCTATCCATCTCGATCAGCATGACTATGGCATTTTTGAATTCCTTGGGTGTTTCAACAGGCTCTCCTCGTATGTTGTGTGAATATAGCCAGTCCTCGTTCACCTCGGTGATACCCGCCTTGCAGGCACCGTAGATCATGGCGGTCTCCTTGACGAATTCCGACATGGCGGTTTTATCCGTAACCTCGTGGGTTTCCAGAGAATACTCTTCCATGACCGTATTGGGAGCGGTCATCTCATCCCAATCAAAGGCCTGATGAAAGTGGTTATACACCGCCCATGCACCCTTTACCCTTGCAAAGTCAAGATGGGTATATCCCTCCACATTTTCCCCGATGATCTCCCCGAGCAGATTGTACATTCCCACTTTGTAGAAATCTGAATCCTTATCGTACATCATCCTTCCGAATACGTTGTTCCTCTCGTCGAATCTTTGGTAAATATTTCGGTCTATCTCGGTTGTAAGGGAGCTTTTTTCTTTACTCATTGCAGTATAGAAATTGCGAACATGTCATATAATATTTCCCCCCTGGGTCTGCAATGGAAGTACGAGACTGTCAAAAACTTAGTGATTTTACAATTTTTACAAATCCAGTACTTCGGAGGGTAAATTTCCTGATGTCTCCTCTTCCGGACTTGATTTATGAATATCTGAGATAGTGGTTCATCATGACTGATAGTTATGAAGTCAACCTATTATAGTCAAAGACGTAACTTTTGGTAGATTTATTTACGTCTTTGGCTAGTTGTGGAGGACATAACGAATTTGTCAAGAGTTATGTCTTCCATCTATGTTAAGTCCGCCGTTTAACATTCTAATTGAGGAATCATATATAGATTTACTGGACGTTTTTGGGGAGGAGGGGGGTTGGTTGGTTTTTATCTAGACATGGTTCCATCTCATACGGTTTTGCGAAAACGTTATTAGAGTCATCGGACAATCATCTATTCGCGGTCATAATGCCGCAGTATAGCATTTGTCCTTTGGTTAAGTGTGCAGGCCTTATTCAAAGACACGTGGTCATAGTGCCACAGACTATTGGTCAAGGTCATCCACACCTAACCTAGGACCCTCACTTTATCGCCATTTCTCAACATATGATATATTACCTGAGCCATCTTCCGAGCTGCGGCTACTTTTGCTACATTGTTTGGTTTCTTTTTTGATAATCGTTCATAGAATTTTGATATCTTACTATCAGGA
>JAWOAU010000046.1:0-19593 GCA_046498385.1 Thermoplasmata archaeon
CTGGCACCCCTTCTACCAAAGGTACGGGGCTAATTTGCCGAATTCCCTAACCTAAATTGGTCCGACACGCCTAGCCCTGCTAAGGCAGGGGCACCTGTGTCAGTTCTCGGTACGGACTCCAACATTGTAACCAAACTGCTTTTCATTGGCACTAGGAATCTCTAGAAGCGGGTAACCCCGCCCTATCATGCATTGCCCCGGTTCTCACCATTACGGTTCTCCCCGGGATTCTACATTTCGACAGACTGGGAAGCCTGTTCAAGATATCCCTATGCGTCACAGTTTGGGCAAAAGTGTCGGAGGTACAGGAATATTAACCTGTTTCCCTTTCGACGGCTTCGATTAAGAGACGTCTTAGGACCGACTAACCCTCGACTGACGAACATTGTCGAGGAACCCTAGCCCTTTCGGCGGAACGGATTCTCACCGTTCTTTGCTGCTACTCATACCAGAATTCTCGTTCGAACGCGGGCCACTCGATCTCTCGACCAAGCTTCTATCCACGCACGACGCCTTCCTACTAGATTACCTCTCGGTACTCTGAGGTATCGGTGACCGACTTAGTCCCGTCCATTTTAGACGCCCGCAATCTCGACTGGTGATCTGTTACGAACTCTTTCAAGGGTGGCTGCTTCTAAGCCCACCTTCCAGTTGTTTTTGACTGAGGACTATCTTCAAAGTAACACTTAGTCGGCACTTAGGGACCTTAACCCCAGGCAGGGTTCTTACCCTTTCGGACATCAGGCTTACCCCGATGCCCTCACTCCCGGCTTCTAAGACGACGGTATATTCGGAGTTTGACAGGAAACCGAAGGCTCTCGCCCCCAAAATCTCCAATCAGTGCTCTACCCTACCGTCAGCCTCTGCCGAGGCCTACCTACGAGTAGTTTCGGAAGGAACCAGCTATTTCCGGTCTCGATTGGTCTTTTGCCCCTATACGCAGGTCATCGGAGGGATTTGTAGCTCACCACCCGTGCGGGCCTCCACCTCCCTTTCGAGAGGCTTCGCCCTGCCCACGCATAGATCGACCGGTTTCGGGTATCCAGCCAACGACTTCAGGCGAAATCACCTCGTTCCTCTTCCTCTTGCGAAGAATGCGAACATGTTGGTTTCCCTAAGGTTCCACCCTTAAAAGGCTTAACCTCGCCGTTGGCCGAAACTCTCTGGCCCGTTTTTCGAAACGTACGATAAGACATCGGTCCACTCCCGCTACGGAGCTTCGTCCCTTACATGCCTTATCAGTCTGTAACCACCTGATTTCAGGTTCTTTTCATCTCCCGTCAAGGATACTTTTCAGCTTTCACTCACGATACTAGTGTGCTATCGGTCTCGGGACGTATTTAGAGTTGGAAGTAAATGCCTCCCAGCTTCACGCGCGATATCCAACGCACGCTACTCAGGATACCTCGAATCATCTTTCCTTCGTACTCCTACGGGACTATCACCCTCTTTGGTGCAACGTTCCAGAAGACTTCGGATTGGAAGGTTAAGATGTGCCGAGGTCCCTACACCACATGTCCCTACCATTTCTGGAGGGATTCGGTTTGCTCTACACCGCGTTCGATCGACTTTACTAACGGCATCTCTATTGATTTCTTTTCCTTTCCCTACTAAGATGTTTCAATTCGGGAAGTTCCCCATCCTTACGGATTGGGTATGGGAAGTCCCATTGGGCAATCGTGGGATCTAAGGTTCCTTGCGCCTACCCCACGCGTATCGCCGCTTGGCACGACCTTCGTCGGCGCCCGAGCCGAGCCATCCACCAGGTGGCGGAGTGACTGCAGCAATTAATTTCGGACTGGTACACATCCAGGTCTGCGTATGATCGGTAATCATCGGTCACTTGGAGACCATATACCCTTCCCCGACAACCTTGTTTCATGTCGCCGGGTGCATGTAATAATCTAGTGCAGTATCGTAATACCGCACCGGGCATATTTAAACCTTGTTTTTGTCCCCCCATTTATCGAGAAAACTCGTGAGGGAGAAACGGAACTAATAGGGGTCTTGTATAAAAGGATTTGGGGGTGCTTTGGATATTTTTTTATACTACCGTGCTATATGTGTTATTTGGATAACATGCCTGTAGAAGATTCAAAACTTTCCGGATTCCACAAGCTCAGTATGGAGGATAGGATGAAAAAGGTACGCTCCCTTTGCGATATGTCCCAAGAGGACATGTCCGCCCTGTACGAAAACGGTTTGCCAATGGAGGTAGCGGATAGGATGATTGAAAACGTCATCGGCACCTTCGAGCTTCCCGTGGGAATAGCTGTTAATTTTAAGATCAACGAAAGGGACTACCTGATACCCATGGTTATCGAGGAATCATCCGTAGTGGCCGCAGCGTCTTACGCCGCCAAATTAGCTAGAGATTCCGGAGGCTTCTATTCAACCACCACCGAACCGGTGATGATCAGCCAGATACAGATAACCGGACTTTCGGCACCCCATGAAGCTAGGTTAAAGATACTTGAACACAAAGACCGGCTGCTGGAGATGGCAAACAAAGAAGACCCTGTGCTTGTGAAGTTCGGCGGCGGTGCCAGGGATATCCGCTGTAGGGTACTGGACAGTTCTTTCGGACCCTACCTGATAGCGCATCTGTTGGTGGACTGCAGAGACGCCATGGGCGCTAACGCTGTTAACAGCATGGCCGAGGCCCTTGCACCGGAACTGGAGAAAATCACTGGAGGCAGGGTATATCTAAGAATACTTTCCAACTTGGCAGACCATCGTTTGGCTCGAAGTAGAGCTGAATTCACCGAAGAAACTCTAGGTAAAGAGACTATCGAAGGCGTGCTTCAAGCCTACGAGTTCGCCCGGGTCGACCCCTACAGATGTGCAACCCACAACAAGGGAATCATGAACGGAGTGACAGCCGTAGTGAATGCCACCGGCAATGACTCCAGGGCAGTCGAGGCCGGCGCCCACAGCTATGCAACACTCGGCGGCGGATACTCACCCCTGACCAGATGGGAGAAAAACGATGAAGGAAATCTTGTTGGCAGCATCGAAATGCCCGTTGCAGTGGGAACCGTTGGAGGGGCAACATCGATACATCCGGTAGCTAAAACACTGATGAAGATACTGGATGTTAAAAGTGCTAGTGAATTGGGAGAAGTCATCGCTTCAGTAGGTCTTGCCCAGAATTTCGCAGCATTACGTGCCCTTGCTACGGAGGGTATACAAAAAGGACACATGAAACTGCATGCCAAGAATGTGGCGGTTGCAGCAGGTGCTCCCGAGGAACTTATCGATGTCATCGCGGAAAGGATGATAAAAGAAGGTAAGATCAAAGCCGACAGGGCCCTGGAGCTGGTGAAGGAATTATCTGAGTGAAAAGGGACATATCACCGTCGCAATAGATGCATGAGTTCCGTGCAGATTGATAGGTCTATGTAAATATAAGAGGAATACTAATCTAGCTCATGTTATTCGAATGAAGATAGATTAAGTAAAATTGTATCCCGGGTTCATTTAGTTGAGTATTCCCGGGCAGTTTGCAGATGTTCTTTTCTCCTCTTTTGGGCTTCCTTTATCTTCTGCTGGTACTTCTTTATCTTCTGCTCGTACTTACCGATCTTTAACTCTTCCTTGGCGGCCTTCTGCTCGTACTTGGCCTGCTTTTTCATCATCTTGGCCTTGTCTTTCTTACTCCTCGCCGCTTTCTTATGTTGCTCGCCCAATTTCCCGGATCTGGTTTTTCTTTTAGCCATCAATATCACTACTATAGTAATAATAGGGGGTATACAAAAATCTTTTGAATCTTTATCGGAGATCAATCCAAAATAGAACTATAATAACCTGTGGAAGGGAGTATGTTTACCCCCTTTCAAGCTTAAGCCTCTTTTGCTTTCTGCAGATATTGAACTCTTTTCTTGTTGGCTTCTTTTATCTTCTGCTGGTAGTCCTTGATCTTCTGCTCGTATTTACCGATCTTCATCTCTTCCTTAGCCGCCTTCTCTTCGTACTTAGCTTGTTTTTTCAACGACTTCGCCTTGTCCGCTTTACTCTTGGCCGCCTTCTTATGCTGTTCGCCTATTTTTGCAGTGCCTCTCTTTTTAGCCATTAATATCACGATTTAAGAATGGTCTAGGTAGTATTAAACATTTTTGAAGTTAAAAAAACGGGAAGGGGTTTTTGAACGGGGTCATGTGATCCTGTGCTTTATGGTACCCGGGTATCCGTCCACTAAGATTATTACTTCATAGTGGCGAAAGTTGTCCGCACCATCCACTACGATGGTCAATCTGGAACCGTCCCGTATCCTGCCGTCGTCCCCTGGTGAATAGGTCCAGTTACAAGAGTTTTCCTCCTCATCGAAGTCTATCAGGGTTCCGTTTGGATCCAACACATCCACATGCATCTGTTCTTCGTATGCCGAACTCGGTCTCTGCATGTGCAGTGTCAAAACAACCTTATCTTCCGTTCTATCCTTACGATGCACGGAAAGGTCGCCCACCAGCAGGTCTGCGACATCTTCATCCGGTTCGAGCATGGTGTACAGCGTTGCCGAAAGCACCACGGTGATCGCCACCAATAGTATGATAGCAACCACAGGCGATACCGCCCGTTCTCCCTCGAGAAAGTGTTTTTTCATGTTGTGTCACTCCTGCGGGCTTTCGCCCACGTATAATAAAGGGTCAAGAACGTATAAGAATGTTGCTCATAAAATACGAAAAAAATAAAAGGAAAATAAAAGGGAAAGGGGTTTTTAAGGTCTCTTCGGCAGGCACACACTTAGCTTACCGTTGTTGAAATGGTTCCGGAGTAGCCCTCTATGGACATGATTATCTCATAGTTGCGGAACGAGTCGGTCTCATCGTTTATGCGCAGTCGTGCACCGCCTCGAACTTCACCGTCGTCGCCGGGCCGGTACTGCCACCAAGCTCCATCTGCCGCATAGCTAGTACCAGGACTGCCATCGAAAACTTCTTCTCCGTCGGCATTGAATACGGTTACATCTATATCGTCCGTAGGTACAGAGCTCGGCGTGCTCATCGCAAGCTCCAACGTCAGATTGTCGTTCGCGGTGTCCCTGTCCTGTACGGTCAAACTTCCTGCTACCGGCGTATCGCCACCTGTGTCAGTATCGATCATCATGTACAGCGTTGCAGCTAGTACCACGGTGATCGCTACCATCAGGATGGTCGCGATGACGGGCGACACGGCCTGCTTGTCTTCCTCAAAGATTCTTCTTCTTTTCATTTTTGTGTCCTCCTGTAGACTTTATGCCTACGATTATCTCCTATACCCCTTTTCTGTATATATACGTTTTGTAAACATATCATGTCCTAATTAAGTATAATTAAATGTCACCACAGTACGTTAGGCGGTGGGGATTCCATATCAGGGAGTTATCTCAAGGAAGTCGTCACATACCATGGCCAGTATGCTGTCGATCTCCTCGGATTCCTGCTCCGCTACCGAGATTATCAACGAACTGCAGTCGTAGGAACGAAGGTTGGATACAAGGATGTGCAGGAATTCGGCCAAGATACGGGTGCCGTTGTGGATTGCTAGGGAATTGATAGAATCCAATACCACCGTGTTCTCCTCCGCCGGGAACTTTTTCAAAAGATACTCCACCTTCAGCATTATGTACTCCAGCATGGTCGGACTCTCCACAAAGGTAACCCCCCTAGCCCTGCCCGTGGCCCCCATGGTCATGTAGGAGACAGCATCGACGAAATGGATACCCTTTCGATCTATATCCAAAGCATCGAGTATGTTGAGTATGGTCTCCGCAGGGATAGTGGAAGTAGCATATACCATGTTCATATCCTTTCCCTTAGGAAAATCGTTGGAAATGGCGGTCACCATATCGAAATACGCGTCAACGTCGACCTTCAATGCGATAGCCGATCCCGGTTCAAGTTTCTTCAACCTTTCCTTTAACTCGTCTACAGTTACCATTCTAGTCACCACCTTCTGGACCGCCGCCCTTCAATAGCGGAACCAACAGTACTCCTACCGGGGTCAGGTCAAGAACGTATTTTGCCCTGGAGTGCTCCGTCCCCCGCATTTTAACGACCTGCAGTGTCCTGAGCAAGTCGCCCTGCCGTTCCAGGTTCCCCATGAGTATGATCCCGTCCGCGATAGCTTCCTCCACCCCGTAGAGGGAGTACCTTTCCGCTTCGGGAGATATCTCAGATACCAGAAGGGAAGTGCAGCCCCGGGCGGAAAGGGTTTTCATCAGGTTCAATATGAAATCTCTTATCTTTTCCTCGCTCTTCAACTGGAAACATACCGATGTGATGGAATCGATCACCAAACGTTTGATGCCCTTTTCTTTCACTATAGCATCCAACCTATCCACCACTTCGTTTACCTCGTCAAAAGAAAATTCACTTTTGTGCAGTACGCCCATATCCTCATATATGTCCGGTATATCCACAAAGGAAAGAAGGCCGTCCTCGATCAACTTTTCATCAAAGAAATCGTAGGGCACTACGTTGTTCAACATCTTCAAAGATGATTCTGTGACGGATACGAACAAGCAGTTCTCACCATCCAGCGCACCGTGGACCAGAAACTCCAAGCTCAAAGTGGTTTTACCAGTGCCGCAACTACCAGTTATAAGGACCGAATTGCCTCGAGGTATACCCCCATTCAAGATGGTATCCAGGCCAGTAATACCTGTAACGCAACGTGCTCTTTTCGTCTCCGGTGTTATGGAAAATTTTTCTTCCGCCATTTGAACCACTACAGCCTTACACAAGCATAACTCCTTTATATTTTAATGTTTTGCGACGCCGTCTCCTCTTCTTTTTTGATAAAGTTTTTATTAATTACCCGGTTATCCAAGATAAAAGTGGTAGAACATGAAATTCTTTGGCTCATCAGGTATAAGAGGTGTCGTGAACAGATGGCTTACTCCTGAACTGGCTTTACGGATAGGGACAGCTGTCGGCAGAGAATACGAGAAGGTGATCATAGGCCGGGATACCAGACAATCTGGCTACATGGTAACTGCATCTCTAACCGCCGGTATAACCGCCCAGGGAGGGGACGTATCCTACGCAGGCATACTCCCTACCCCAACCCTTGCATACGCAGCTCAAGACCATGACTGCGGGATAATGGTAACGGCGTCTCACAACCCCGCACCCTACAACGGAGTTAAGATGTGGAACACCGACGGCAGTGCCTTCGATACAAAGCAGATGCTCGATATAGAGAAGCACATCGAAGATCCTCCCAACTCTCCCGATTGGAGCGAAGTGGGTGTTGTAAGCAGGGAATACAACGCTCTGAAAAAACACATTGACTCCATCGTCCACAGGTTCGACGATGATTATTCCTTAAAGGTAGTAGTCGACTGTGCCTGCGGCGCCGCTTACGAAGCCACGCCAAACCTTCTCAGAAAGATGGGATGCGATGTGATCACACTGAATGCCACTCCAGACGGTACTTTCCCCGCCCATCCTCCAGAGCCCACTGAAAAAAACCTAAGAGAGCTTAAAGGGATGGTAAAAGCCAGCGGTGCGGACCTGGGCATAGGACACGACGGCGACGGCGACCGGATGGTAGGCTTCCATAAGAACGGCACCTTTTTGGGGGGCGACAAGCTACTGGCTTTGTTCGCCGGCACCAGGCCCGAAAAGGTAGCTGTCCCTATTAACTCATCCATGGTCATAGAGGATATCGCGGAGGAGGTGATACGTACAAAGGTAGGAGACGTCTACGTGGCCGAGGCGCTCAAAGCACACGGTGGAAGTTTCGGCGGAGAACCATCGGGAACGTGGATGTTCCCGGAGATCAGCTTCGCGCCGGATGCGATCTACGCCGCCGCCGTACTGGTCGACCTAGCACAAAATAAAGACCTAAACAAGCTGCTGGATTCCATATCGGAATATCCAAGACGCCGGGAAGCTTTCAGCGTTAACGATAAGGAGACTTCCATGGAGAGGCTCCGCGGGATCTACAAAGATAGATACAGACCCGAGAGGATAAAAACAACGGACGGCGTCTGGCTGGACCATGACAGAGGATGGAGCCTACTGCGTGCATCGGGTACGGAACCCAAGATAAGGATAACCGCCGAGGCGAAAGACCAAAAAAGACTAAACGATATATACGAGGAAGCTAAAACACTCTTAAAAAAGGTGATGATATGAAGGCATATATTTTGGCAGCCGGTCAGGGAACAAGGATGCAGCCCCTAACGGAAAGGACTCCAAAACCACTGCTACCGGTGGCGGGAAAACCGGTACTACAGCACACAATCGATAACCTAAAGGAGTACATCGATGAACTGATCATACTGGTTGGATGGAGGGCGAAGAGGTTGAAAGATGACATCGAAACCTACGACATACCTGTGACTTACGTAAGGCAGGAAGAGCAGCTGGGTACCGCCGATGCGGTGAGAAGGGTAGAACCCTATGTGGACGACGCTTTCCTTTGTTTGAACGGGGACGTTATAGTATCAAAGGCGGCCATGGCCGACTTCGTAAATGCTTTTAAAAACCCATCCCGCTCTATAATGGGTTTGGTTAAAGTTGACGATCCTCAAGGATACGGTATCATCGAAACAAAGGACGGTTCCATAAAAAACATTATTGAAAAGCCCGAACATCCCACCGGCAACCTGGCGAATGCAGGGATATATGGATTTGATCAGGATATCTTCGAAGCAATAGAGAACACCGAACTCTCACATCGGGGTGAATACGAGATAACGGACTCTCTCAAATATATCATTAAAAAACAAGGTTTAGGATATCATCTTTTACCGGAAGCCCATTGGGTGGAGATAAGCAGACCGTGGGATCTTCTAGCCGCCAACAAGCGGGTGACCGATCTCATGGAGATGAAAGAAAAAAGAGATGGTACCGTAGAAGATAACGTCCACCTGGAAGGATGGGTATCCGTGGAAAAGGGTGCTAGGATCAGGGAGGGAAGCTACATAATAGGACCCGCCCACATAGGTAAAGACGCAGATATAGGCCCAAATGCATTCATCAGAGGATGTACTTCCATCGGAGCCCGGTGCAGGATAGGAGGGGCGGTAGAGGTAAAAAACTGCATTATCATGGAAGATACCAACATACCGCATCACAACTACATAGGTGACAGCGTCGTCGGAAGGAACTGCAACTTCGGTTCGGGAACAAAAGTGGCCAACTTGAGGTTGGATGAAAAGGAGATAGTAGTCACACATAGGGGTAAAAAAATGAATACCGGCCTCCGCAAACTCGGGGTTATTATGGGCGACGACGTGAAAACCGGTATCAACAGTATGATAAACGTAGGAACGATAATCGGTCAAGGCACCTTTATCGGTCCCGGGGCCAAGGCATCGGGAGAGTTAGGCCAAAAAAGTTGGATACAATGAAGATAGCGCAGGTTACACCATATATGTACCCCCACCTAGGGGGAGTAGAGTCACACGTCCTAGAGCTGTCCAAATATCTGAAAAAAAGAGGACACGAGGTTTTCATCGTCACCACGTTACTTGAAGACACGAAAGAAAGAGAGATCATAGAGGGGGTGCCCGTTATAAGGGTCAAACCCCTATTCATACAGCTATCTACACCTGTAGTTCTCGAGCTGGAAAAAGCACTACTCAAGGAAGAGTGTGATATAATACATGCACATTCACCGCCCCCCTTGATGGATTTTTTTAGTGTCAGGGCGGCCGATAAAAAGAAAGTTCCCTTCGTGCTCACATATCACTGTGACCTGGAGATACCGAATATTTTCGGCCCGCTGATAGTACAATTATATCAAAGAACCTTGGGTACCTATACCGTAAACAAAGCCGATAAGATAATAACCACCACCCATACCTACGGAGCGACCTCCAGGGCGGTTTGGTATCGGGACTCCGATATCATACCAAACGCGGTTGATGCAGAAAGATTCCACCCCTCCAACTCACCGGGTAACATAAGGAAAAAACTGGGCATAGAAGGGGATGAACACATGGTCCTCTACGTAGGCAGGATAGTTTACCATAAGGGCCTAGAACATCTGGTGGAATCCGCATCTTACCTTGAAGACGATGTGAAATATGTTATCGGAGGTACTGGTAATTTTAGGCCCGAACTTGAAAAGCTGATAAAAAAACACGATCTCCGGGACCGCATAATATTCCCCGGGCGTATCCCTAATTCGGAACTGCCGAAGTATTATGCCGCAGCAGACGTATTCGTCCTCCCATCGGTATCCCGACTGGAGGCCTTCGGTATAGTTGCACTAGAGGCCATGGCCTCGGCTACTCCGGTGGTAGTTTCGGATATCCCCGGTGTCAGGGAAGTGATCACCGAAGGCGTCCACGGCCTTTTGTCGGAACCGCTCAACCCAGCTAACCTCGCCGGTAAGATACGGACTATACTCCGGAATCCCGAACTGGGAGAAAAGATGGGAAAGATGGGAAGAAAGCGCATAGAAGAAAATCTTACATGGGACATCGTGGCGGAGCAGATCGAAAAGATTTACGAAGATCTCCTCTGATCAGGATATAACTTCCAGCGGTGTCTCTTTTCCCTTCCAATCATATGCTTTCCAGCTGTTCTCATCGTAGGGCCAGCCCGCTATTATATGGACCCTACCGTACTTTCCGAACATGATGAGGTCCTTACCAGAAGGTGATATGTTGCTGGAAGGATGACTGTGTACCACACCGACCATGGAATAATCTATGGGAAGGTTGTGTAGTCTCAGCAGAGCACTGGTATTACCGGAAATAGTACCGGGTACCAATATGAGTTCGGATATCAGACCGTCGATCTCCCTCATACCTGCTGCAAACTCCCGAGGGTGGGCATCCTTTGCACACTCCATGATCAACTTCAGCGTACGTTTGGTGATCCCTTTGATCTTTTTTTTACCCAACATGGTCTTTACCTCGATACAAGTTTTTTTGCCACCCTCGCGTAAAAGTCTTTGTCAAAAACGATGAATTTTGCAAGGGTATCACCCAGGGCAAACCTTATGTCATCCTTGTGGTCCACCTGTATCTCTCTCTGACCGTCCAGTACAAGAAGACAACTCTTGTCCTTTTCTGTAAGTATCACCCTTATATCTTGGTTAACTGGAACCACATAGGGTTTAGTGGACAGTTTAAAAGGCGAGATGGGAACTAGGACGAAGGCATCCACCGAGGGATGAAGAATGGGACCTCCCGAACTCATAGAGTAACAGGTAGAGCCCGTGGGGGTAGAGACTATAACACCATCCGCTCTGAATCTTTCTACCCTGCTTTCGCCTTGGTATACCACGAATTCACGTATCTTAGCCACCTTGTCCGTATGGACAACGGCTTCGTTGGTACACTCGATTATCTCCTCACCGTTCAATATTGCCTTTATCTTGATGCGCTCATCCAAAAGGTAATCCCCATCGGCATAATTTCTCAAAGCATATTCCACTTTTTCAACATCTATGGAAGTGAGGAAACCGAGCCGGCCTGTATTCACCCCTAATATTTTTTTATCTGTGTTTTGAAGCAGCCGTAATATGGTCCCGTCTCCCCCGAAGGCCATGACAAAGTCCAATTCGGCGGAGCTTATTTCAGCAAAAGAATAGGGAGTTTTACCAAGCATCTCTGCCGCGATCTTGTGAAACATCAGAGTGTCTATAAGTGGGTTTTCCTCTAGTTTGTTTAATATCTTCTTTATTTTTTCGTTAAAACGGGTCCCGTACACGCCCACCCTTATGCTCATGGAAGCGCCTCCATCAGACCCGGGTCTCTAACGGCGATAACATCCCGTCTCACCTTGGGATCCAAGGGCATATTCAGCGGCTCATGGTCACCACCATAAACCTCCCCTCCCGCCTCTCGGAGTATAAGAGTAGATGCCGCTATATCCGTTATCCTCAGACTCCTGCGCATATCCACCGTTTTCATGTAGTATAAATCCAAGGCACCACTGGCTACCATGGACATTTCCAGGGCCGCCGAGCCCAAGGAACGGGTCCTTCTAGGTAAGGCCGCAACCTTAAAGCAATCCGGGTGAGCTTCTTTGCCCATATATACTGAAAAATTCATGCTGTTTTTTTTAGGAGCAAAACTTCTATTCCTACCTTTCACCGCATAAAACTCCGTTCCCACTGGTAAGTTCATCACGTAACCGACCTCCACACCTCTTAAGTCCGTAGGCGTGTAGGCCAGGGACACGGCATAGAAAGGTATACCCAGTACCGCGTTGCTGGTACCGTCGATAGGGTCCATTATCACGGTCCCCTCTGAGTCACCCTCTATGAAACCCGCCTCCTCGCTGAGTATGGAAAAATCATGCGTTTCCATCAAAAATTCTACCGCAGTATTTTCCGCCATCTGATCTATCTTTTTGATAGGAGTGCCGTCGGCCCCAGTTCCGACCTTTTTTCCCATATCTATCTCCGAAGGCATTATCACATCCCGCACCTTCTTGGCACAACCTTGAAAAGACCGGAGTATGGTTTCTCTCATATGTTTAAGGATTGGACAGGAGGTTTAAATATCCTTTGTCAGGAGTATATTCGGGCCGACGATCGCACCCTTTTATCTCTAACCTGAAAACTGTGCCCGAGCAGCGCGGGGGACGGGGCGTCAAGAGCTGTTTCACTTCGGCAGTAAGGGAAAGTGTTTATATAACGATTTACAATCCGGTACCATGAGATGTCCAGATTGCGGTAGTCCGATGAAAGGGAAGGACTGCCCCTACTGCGGATATGGTATTATCACCAAGGAAAAGGACGAAGGTGACAATTTTATAAAAAATATCCGATATATACTTGTGATTACCATGATTATTTCCTTTACCATATATCTGATAGTTTCCACCGCAGTGATGATTTTATCCACTACCCATGCATATTCTTATACCACTGAGGGAAGCGAGTGGTTTTATATGGTGCTTTTATTGCCCATCGGTATAGCAAAATTGAGCGGCCTTGGCCTAACCGTTTTCTATTTTCTGCTAATAGCAGCAGTGATAATTTCTTTGGCATATCTACTTTACCGCAGTGCGGATTTTTTGGCGGATGTTGACTTTAAGGATCTTAAAAAAAAAGAGCTTTCACCAAAGATCATGGACCAACCCCTGACACGTCTAGCATTGATGTTCTGCGTAATGACCTTTTTATCTTATCTTTATTTCATCCTCATTGGATTAGCCGGAACTGCTCCAACAACCCCACCTATAGAAAGTGAGCCCTTCGGTAAGATCGTATACGTTTTGACCCAAGCATCGGTATGGGAAGAAATAATGTTCAGATCACTCTACTTCGGAGTACCCATGATGATATATGGTTATTCAAAAAATGACCCAGATGCATGGAAAAATCTGTTCGGAGGTTTCGGTACAGAAGACGGACCGGTTCTTCCACTTATACTGCTTTCATCCTTCATATTCTCTATCGGACACCTGGGCGACGGATGGGATCTGTTTAAATTTCCACAGGTATTCATAGGCGGGCTAATATTTGGATACCTCTTCACCAAGGACGGTCTGTACTCCTGCATAATCTTTCACTTTGCATGGGACTATACGTACATCTTCGGTCAAATATCTCCCGAAGTTTCCGCCGTGGTAAGTATAGTAATATTAGCCTGGATGGGTATAGGTGTTTATTTCACCTATCATTATCTAAAAACCGGTTTTGGTTGGCTTAAGAACAAAAAGAAAAAGAGGAAGACATACCAAGAAAAAGAGGAGGAGGTCGATCTGCTCCAGAACGCTGGTTTTATTTGTTCTAACTGCAGAAGTTACAAAGCCGTCTATACCCCGGAAGGTAAATTAAAGTGTAAAATCTGCGGAAATGAAACTGAACTATCTACAAACGATTCATTCAGAAAATTGAAGCCAGGGGAAACAAAGCGTATGTGGCCCCCGATCGACTAACGTATAGGAAGGGAGAGGAATAAGAGGATTCCTTTGCCCGTGTTTTTGACAGTATTATCTTCTCGATCCGGGGAAAAAGATAAATGCACCTTATCGTTGTTTTAGCGGTTACATGGCCGATCGACTTGAGGATGTAAAACCGACAAGGATGGAACTGCTCCGCGTACGCAAAAGAAAGATGCTAGCGGAGAACGGGCATGAGCTTCTCAGTGAAAAGAAGGACGCATTGATCAACGAATTCTTTAAAATAGTCGATAAAAGAAAGGGACTCAGGAAAGAACTGAACTCTCTGCTAAAGGACAGCTATAGAACACTAATGGAAGCCCAGATGATAATGGGTAAAAAGGAGATAAGCAGTATCTCCAAAGGTGCGGTACCCATGGAAGATCTCTCCCCTGGGGGAAACAGTATAATGGGTGTTTCAGTACCATCTTTTGAAATAAGCATTCCTAAGAGTAAGTTCTACGGGTATGCCGAAACCTCGGTAAAGCTCGACGAGGCGATCAACAATTTCAGACATGCGTTGGAGCTGTCCCTTAAGGTCGCCGAAGTTGAAGGAAAGCTTAATCGCCTGGCAGACGAGATAGAGAAGGCAAAACGCAGAGTGAACGCACTAGAATATATTTACATACCTAAGCTGGAGGCCACCATTACCTATATAGAGAGACAGATAGAGGAAAGGGAAAGGGAGGATTTCTTCAGGCGTAAGAAGATAAAGGCCATTATGGAACGAAGGGAAGGATGAACCGTGAAGAGCATACTAGAGAGGTATTTCGATACGCCCGATAAAAGGACCAAGCTGTACTTGTTGATAACTTTCTCCCAAATATGGGCCACCATCGCCCTCGTCATCGGGTTCATAGTTTTCCTTTTTTTACTTTTAAGAGAGTTGAACATACTGGTGATATGATGAAAGCTGATATTTTGATCAGGGGATGTAACGAACTTCATACCCTCTCCGGCGGTAAGGGACCGAAAGTTGGCGAACAGATGATGGATACGGGATGCATCAAGAAGGGTGCCTTCGTGGTAAAGGATGGGCTGATATTGGATGTTGGAGAGGAACTGTATATCCAAGAAAACTACCATGCTGAGGAATGTTTAGATGCCACGGGTAAAACCGTGGTCCCGGGCTTTGTGGACCCACACACACACCTTGTATTTTCCGGTTCCAGGGAAGACGAGTTGGTGATGAAGATACAGGGTAAGACCTACATGGAGATACTCGATACCGGTGGAGGTATACTTCGTACGGTGAGAAAGACCAGGGAGGCGACCAAGGAGCAGTTGATGCGGGAGATGAAAAAAAGGATGGATGTGATGCTGGCCCATGGTACCACCACCGCCGAGGCAAAAAGCGGGTACGGTCTGGACCTAGAGAACGAGATCAAGTGCCTGGAGGCAATAAAGGAGATGGAACATCCCTTGGAGCTTGTTCCCACCTACATGGGCGCCCACGCCCTGCCGCCGGAGTTCCAAGATCACTCGGAGTACATAGATTACTGCTGTAACACCGTTCTGCCGGAGATATCAAGAAGAGATCTTGCCCAATTCTGCGACGTGTTCTGCGAGAAGGGGGTGTTCGACGCAAAGGACAGCATGGAACTGCTAATAAAGGCGGCGGAGTTAGGGATGGGTATCAAGGTTCATGCCGACGAGATAAAGAACATAGGCTGCAGTACAATGGCCGCCGAACTCGGAGCTGTTTCTTGTGAACATCTGGTTAAAAGTTCTTCCCAGGACATCAAGGCCATGACCGATAACGGCATAATCGGTATACTATTACCGGGAACTCCCTTCATGTTGATGGACGATGAATACCCCTCTGCCCGGAAGATGATAGATAACCGGATGCCCATAGCGCTTGCCACAGACCTCAATCCGAACTGCTGGACGGAGTCCATGCAGATGGTCATCACCCTGGCATGCCTGCAGATGAAGATGTTGCCCCAGGAGGCACTGACCGCTTCTACTTACAACGCCGCAAGGGCTATACGTAGGTACGATATAGGGTCCATAGAACCTGGCAAAAAGGCGGATTTCGTTGTACTGGATATTCCGAACCTTATGCATCTGCCATATCGTTTCGGTGTGAACCTGGTGGAAAATGTCTTCAAAGGAGGAAAACAGATAATAACACGAGAGACATCTAAGTCTGCATAAAAGGACCATGAAGTAGAATTTGGCACGATATGCGATGAGGTAATTGAAGATGGATTCAAAAAAAGAGGGCCGGTTTTGGATATTGTTTGTTCTTACTCTGATTTATATGTTCTTAATTTTATATCTGTCCCTGGCCTCATATCCACCCGGGGCCGAAGAGGGAAAACAGACCGTGCCATACTTTACTTATCTTTCCCACATAGGCATGTATTTCTTGCTTTCCACCGCCCTCCATTTAACAACAAAAGAAAAGTACCGTAACCTATCGAATATAGAACTCTTTACAGCCTTTTTATCTTTTACCTACGGTGCTGTTATAGAGGTAATGCAGAACTTCACAACTGCCAGAACTTTTTCTTTGTTTGACATGCTGATGAACGGGATCGGATGTCTGTTGTTTTTGATCCTCTTGCACCTCTTAAGAAAATCCGCAATATATTAATTGAACAAGAGATTATCCCTATCGATTAAGATGATTTCAGAACCTGTTATAATGGTGAACTACAAGACGTACAAAGAATCAGTCGGGGATCGAGGTATAGAACTAACAAAAGCCATAGAACGGCACGGGTCGGAAAATTGGGCAGTTTGCCCTCAGACCGTGGATCTACGGCGGGTCGTAGAGAGTGCAGATATACCTGTATTTGCCCAGCACATAGACGGGATAACACCGGGCAGTCATACCGGTCACACCCTGCTCGAAGCGGTGCTGGACACCGGTATCCAAGGCACGCTTATCAATCATTCTGAGAATACCTTGGAATTATGGGAGATCGAAAAGGTGGTATCCATGTGCAGAGAATCCGGGCTGTCTACGGTTGTCTGCGCCAACAATCCTGTAACATCCGCCGCCGCTGCGACACTGAAACCGGATTACGTTGCCTACGAACCCCCGGAGCTGATAGGCGGAGATATATCGGTATCAACCGCCAAGCCGGAGGTTGTTAAGGAGGCCGTGGAGAGGGTAAAAAAGGTGGACCCGGATGTGAAAGTGCTTTGCGGCGCAGGTGTGAAAAACGGAGAGGACGTAAAAAAGGCACTGGAGCTGGGGACAGTAGGAGTACTCCTGGCATCAGGTATAGTCAAGTCAAAGGATATCGCCGGCACCATCGAGGACCTGGAAAGATATCTGTGAATCACCTGGGCTCCAGGGCATCCTCGGGACATATCTCCACACAGCAGTAACATCGTATACACTTCCACCAGCTTATACGGGGATACTTGTTCATGGTGATAGCATCCTCGGGACACATGATTTTGCATTTACCGCAAGATACACATTTTTCGGAATGCAGTTCCGGTCTTTTCATGTATAGGTTGGCAAGGACGCCAACCAAAGATTCCGGGAACCACCAAGGAGGACTGCTTCCCGGGGGATACTTTATTTTTAGCTCCGGCGGTTCATCACCCACTACTTGCACATCTTCAAGGTTGAAACCCACTTCCTTCAGGGTCGGTACTTTGGATAGGTCTATACCTGCGGCATCACAAGCGGCAAGATCAAGGGCGTGGGCATCCCGGGATGCAAGTACCATGTTCATCCATAGGGGCTCACCTCCAGCAGGCCCCTTGCCCTCCATACCTAATATCGCATCCATTATCGAAAGGTCGGGGGAAGAAGCATCATACACATCTAGAAGCATCCTGGAGAACCTCTGGAGACCGCGGTACTGTCCGTGGAAAGCGGACTTTGTAAGGCCGGGAACCATACCATACATGTTCTTCACCGCCCCGGTATACACCGTTAAACCATGGGTCTTCAACTTTGGCAGGTTGATCACCACATCTGCCTCTTGACAAAGGGTGAGTATGGGCACGGACTTGAGTAGTCTGCCGTCGGGTAGGGAAACCTGGGAAAAGGACGTGTCGTAACTCAATTTGGCATCGGTCTCCTCCGGTATCCTGGTCCACTGGGCTTTCTCGTAGCATCTATGCAGGAACTTCTTTGAGCTGGGGCCTCCGGGGCTGTCGGCAACCACCACCCTAGCACCCGCATCTCCCAGTATCCTTATAACAGATATAATAAAATCCGGGTGGGTGGTCACCGCTTTATCCGGAGGAGCACCTTTAAGAAGATTCGGCTTAAGGAGCACGGTATCACCCCTGGAAACGTAGCTTGCTACACCTCCTAGTTCATCAAAGGCCTGCTGGATAACTCCCGGGGAGTCGGCGTACTTCTCACATCGTCCCACATATACCTTCATGAGAATGTAAAACCGGTAGGAAATATATTAGATTTGAGGAGTGGTTGAAGGTGGACCTATGAAATGGTTATCTCCTGATCTTCGGTTACATTCTACCGGATCTCATACTGGAACATCTACAAAGTTACAGTGACCGATATCCTTGGCCTTTTTCTCAAGGGAAGTCCAGTCCTTCAAAACATGTGCCGCCACGGGGTAGAGCATATTGTCCTCCATGAACTTGTGATGATGGAGCATGTATATCATGGCGTTTAACTCCCGAATAAGTTCATGTTTTTCCGGATTCTCTATACCCATTATCCTTTTCCGTCTAAGACGTATTTCCCCATGCTCCCGTTTTAACAGCGACAACCTCGGGGATACCTCATCGCCGAGAACCTGTTTCAATCCCTTGAACAGGACCTCTTCCTCACGAATAAAATGAGACTCCATCTCATCGAGATTGTGAAGTACGGCTTCCCGTACATTGAATCCCATACCATGATTTTTAAGCGATGTTGTAATCTTTTCCAATATCTCCAAAAAATCTTCTATTTGCTCATGTTCTTTCAAAAACAAAACAAGAGGGTGATCTTGGGGTAAATTATCACGTAACTTCACGGATTCCTCCTGAAGTAGTTTTGCATAGAGTTTACCGATTTCTTTGATATCTTCCTCCCGCAGACCGTGGGCCATCAATTCTATCTCGGCTAGGTATAGATCCAAGGCAGGTACTCCCTCCAGGGCCTGGAAGGCGTCGTCCGGCTCGATCATGGCGGCCTCGTATTCGACCTCGCTGATGAACTCCTCGTCGCGCATGCGCCCGAGCACATAGCTTCTGTCTGTTCATGATAGCCTAATCGTCACGCATGCTAGGAGAACACCATGTCCATCTATTCCGTTTCATCCACCGCTGAGTTGAAAGCCGCCCTCAATAACGCGTCAGGGGGTGATGTGATCGAGCTTGCCGCCGGTGATTACGGTAACTTTTCGATGCGTCGTACGAACTACGATTCCGAGGTGATCGTCAGATCTGCCGATCCCGACGATCCAGGGGTGTTCAACAGCATCAACGTTACCTCGTCCTCCAACCTAACCTTCGATTCGATCTTCATAGATTTCACGCCAACCGAGTCGACGGTGGAATGGGCAAGCGCATTCCGTGCGGTTCAGGGTGTATCAAGTATCACCCTGCGCAACAGCAAGGTTGAAGGGGGCGATTCAATCGGAGGTGTGTCGCCAGATGCTGATCCGGGTGAACAAGGTAAACATGGCATTCTCGGCGAACCGATCGCACGCGCGATCACCATTGCAGGTAAAGACTTAACCATTGAAAACAATGAGATCACACATTTTAAAAATGGTATCATAATGAGTGGTGCGGGGATTGAAATCCTCGACAATGAGAT
>JAWOAU010000103.1:0-4036 GCA_046498385.1 Thermoplasmata archaeon
CCAGTGGCGGTGGTACTTGGGTATAGGCAAGGAGATGGAACCCCTTTTACTGGCCCCCATCGGCTTTGCTGTCATCCTCGCTAACATCCCTCTAACAGGTATAACTTCCACCCCTGGTGTGGATGTGGGGCCTGGTTTACTACATATGGTATATTACGAACTAATTGCAACCGGTATAGTACCCTTGATAATTTTCTTGGGGATCGGAACTATGACCGACTTTTCACCCTTACTAGCCAATCCAAAAACATTTCTACTCGGTGCAGCCGCCCAGGCAGGCATATTCTTAGCATTGGGATTGGCTATTATATTCGGATTCGACCTTAACGCCGCCGCATCCATAGGTATTATCGGCGGAGCCGACGGTCCAACGGCGATCTATGCGGCTACGCGGCTGGTGGGGGACCGACCTGAGATAATCGCGGCGGTAACTGTTTCCGCATATTCCTACATGGCCCTAGTGCCCATAATACAGCCGCCGATAATCAAGGCGCTCACCACAAAAAAACAGCGTAAGGTCAGGATGGGAAAGATGAGGAAGGTAAGCAGGACGGAAAAGATCGTTTTCCCGATCGCGGTGACCATAATCGTAGGACTGATCGTTCCCGGTGCACTGCCTCTTGTAGGTATGCTGATGCTGGGAAATCTGTTCATGGTCTCCGGTGTGATGGATAGACTGTCAAAAACCGGCGGTAACGCATTGATGGACATCGCTACCATCATGCTTGGATTAGGTGTGGGTTTTCTGATGGTCGGTGACACCTTCCTGCAAATGACGACCTTAAAGATATTGCTGCTGGGTGTTTTTGCCTTTGCCACGGCGACCGCAGCAGGTATATTGTTAGGCCAGGTATTCTACAAACTCTCCAAGGGTAAGATCAACCCTATGATCGGCGCCGCAGGCGTATCCGCCGTACCCATGGCATCCAGGGTCGTACAGAAGATGGGGAGATATGAGAATCCCGACAGCCATCTATTGATGCATGCCATGGGCCCCAACGTGGCCGGTGTTATCGGATCTGCCACCGCCGCCGGAGTGCTTATAGGATTACTGGGATGATACTATGAATTGTGTTTTCATAAAGAAAGTTGAGGAAAAAGAACGACGTGTTGTGGACGGAAAACTGTTTCGCCTACTGCATAAATCGGAAAGATTGGAGTCCATCATCGCTGAGCTTGATATAGGTGTCGAATCCGATCGATATCGTCACAAAGGTGAAGAGGTGCACATGGTATTGAAAGGCGAGATCGAATATGAAGTTGGGGATAATGTATACCATATGGAAGAAGGAGATACCCTATGGCATCCGTCCAATATCCCACATAGAGCTAGGAATGTCGGACAGGATAAAGCCATTTATCTAACTGTAAGTACGCCACCTACTTTTATATGAGGGTTTGGTATGAAGATATATAAAGTAGATAAAACCACAACCACCAACGACCTTGCCAGGACCTTGTGTGGTGGTGATGAAGACTTTGTAGTTGTTGCTGAAGAACAGACCGCCCGAAAATACACAAAGAATGGCGAATGGATATCCCCTTTAGGTGGTTTATACTTCACCTTATGTACAAAACTAGAACCGGTCTTACCTTTGAAAGCCGCTGCTGCAGTAGCTCAAACCCTTGACGATCTGGGGGGATACCCCTCCATAAAATGGCCCCATGAGGTCCTAGTCGACGGTAAGATACTCTGTGGCATCTTCATGGAAACGGAAGGACAGAACGCGCTGTTAGGCATGATTATAAACAATGAATATGCTCCATCCGACAAGAGCACTTGTATTGCCTCGGCAATCGGCAGGTCTATCAGATCCAAGACCCTCATGGACGGCATACTCGCCCGGTTTGCAGCAATGGATGACGTATTGAATACCTATAAACAATTCTCGCCCATCGTAGGGCGTCATATCGTGGTAAAAACACCCGATGGAAATTTGACCGGAAAAGTAGAAGATATCGGTGAATGCGGAAGCCTTGTACTCGATAAGGGCAGAAAGCTCTCTCCCGACGACGCGGTCCTCCTACGTAGCGTCAATAAACCCTCTAACGAAGGCAGCTCTTGAAAGTATCTATCTTTTAAAAAATATGTCCGTTAGGGTGTAAATGTCTTTTTTGGTCACCCCTCCGACGGTGTATAGAACTGCGGCATATGCTAGTAGGGATGATATCAACAGATAAAAGAGGAATACCCGTGTACTGAATATTTTTGGTAGAAGGAGCACCACTCCCATTACCGCACTGGCAGAGAAAGGTTTCCAAAGGTGAGACACCGGCAGGGGCTCTAGGAAACTTGACACCACATGGTAGTTAAGTATGAAGTGTACCATCTCGGCAATCACAACCGCCCCGGCGGCCCCGGTTACCCCGTATACCGGTATTAACAACATACCTGCCGCTATCAACGTGACGGAGGAAATGAACAGGTTAAAGGATGCCTTAAAGGTCCTGTTACTGGCCCACAACACGATCTTCAGACTCCCATTCATAAATAAGAATGGCAGCATCCAGACTATGGTACGGAACACAGGTGTTGTTGCGGTAAACTCCTCACGGTAGATCAGCCCCAGCACATCGTCCGCGATTATGTAAAGTGCGATGGTTATAGGCAATCCCGCTATCAACATGTACTTCATGGACCGGTCATAAGCTCGCTCCAACATATTACCTCCCTCTTCGTACATCTTTGAAAAAACAGGATAAAGGCCCCTTCCAAAGGCATATGGTACCACTCCCAAAAACACAACGATCTTCCAGCTGGCACTGTAAACTCCTGTGGCATAGTCTCCTTCTAAGAGAGTCAACAAAAGGATCACTATGTGTCCGTAAAAAACTGCCAGCAAAACAAAAACGGTGAATGGAAACGTAGTTTTAATGGATTTGGGTATATTTTTAACTCGGGGTTTTTGAAACCCTTCTCCAATTACCAATGAGTAAGCCGAAAGGGATACTACAAAATACAGGGCATAGGAGATCAGCAGTAATAAGAGGATAGATTCCAAACCCAGCCCTATGCTTATTGCGGTGAAACCGATGGTAAGATAAACCCCTTTCCAGATCAGTTCGGTTATCCCCTGGAGGTCCATGCGTTCATGGGCCTGGAATACGGCTGAGAACGAAGCGGTCATCTTTTCCATAGCCAGCATGGTACCTGCAATGAGCAGTACCCCCAGTGTCATCTCGGTGTTAACGTAAGAAATCAGTAGAAGATATACTGCCACCAACAAAGAGAAATTTAGAAACAGCAGCAGACCTCTACTCAACAGTACGGTAGAGAGGATCTCCGCGGTACTTTGTTTTGCTCGTGAAACCTCTCTGACCGTCATCTCGTCGAAACCGAAGTCTATGATTACTGCTGTAATATATGCTATTGCGAAGGCAAGGTTAAAGATACCAAAATTAACCGGAAGTAAATGGTTTGCCAGCAAAATAACCAAGACCGCAGAGAGAACCCTAGATGCAAACTTAGCGATCATCAACCATGAGGTGTTCTTTACTATCCTCTGTTCTGTTTTCACACTATCGAAGAGGTAGAGTGCGGGAATCTATAAAAGCTCCTCGGAAAGAGCGACCATCCAAGAAGTAACGTCGATCTTGTCTTTTAACAGCATTTTTTGCCTTTTTGATAGGTTCTTTCCATACAACTCTTCAGAGGACGCAAGTGCCTTTGGAAGGGTGCTCACCCTTCTTCCTAAGCCGTAGTTATTTTCTTGTTTTCTCTTTAAAAATTTATTGTTTTCTCCCAATGCCATTGTTGAAACAACAGTCCTGCCCTTGGGAGTAATCTTAACTTGGTCAGTTCCCCCACTCAACAACCCCCGGGATTTTAGTCGAAGCAATTTTTTGTTAGACATTTTAATTGGGCTTACATCGAAAGTATCTTTCCCCTTTTTATCGGCATGAAGCCATATTTCCATCAAATCATCTGCATCTGTATTGGAAACAGCAACCGACAAACAACCCGCTTTCTTATGTTCTTGTCCTTCTTGCTGATAATTTGCCAAAAAAGACACATCCAACAACCCTTTGCTTTCTG
>JAWOAU010000078.1:0-14620 GCA_046498385.1 Thermoplasmata archaeon
TCATTTTCGTCTCTGAAAAAAGGCGCAAGCTTCTTAAATCCTATATCCAAAGCATTAGCGAAAACCTTGACCTGATTGAAAAAGGCGACAGGCAGCAATTCATATCCGAATTTGACAAAATTGCGCAATGGTTCGGATCATTTAGTGAACAGGCTATCAGGGAAAGCTCCTATCTCATAGACAAGCTCATAGAAGGCTTCTAGGCTGGAAAAGTTTAAACCGGATACCCAATTTCATGCCTCATACAGACGGTGATGTTTTATCCGTCAATACCGGCTTTCCTGCAGAGCAGCTTCCATTGGCTCTATATGAACCTCAACGTCAAGAACATCCGGCCCCTGGTAAAGCAGGCTTTCTTTGACCTCTTCTGCAACCCTGTGCCCCTCATATACGGTCATCTGACTTTCAACCACCACGTGCAGATCCACGCACAAAAGACTGCCGGAATAACGGGTGCGGATATTATGAACCTGGCGCACCGACGAATGGGCTGTCACAATCTGCCGGATCTGCTCGCATACTTCCGGGGGTGCACCCTGGTCCACAAGTTCTTTGAATCCTGAAAGAATAATTCCTATGGCGGCATAACAGATCAGTATTGCAACAAAAAATGCCGCCACATGATCGAGCAGATGAAACTGCGGATACACAAAGGCCACGCCCACCGCCGCAAGAACCGGTATGGAGCTGAAAGCATCCAGCCGATGGTGCCATGCGTTTGCGGTCAGGGATACGCTTTTGACCCTTCTGCCCGCCCGGCGGGTCCATTGAAAAAGTGCCTCCTTGATTACTATGGATACCGCCGCGGCCGCAATTGCTATTATTTCCGGATGCCGGGCATGAGGGGCATACATGGATGTGACCGCATTCCAACCGATACCCGCGCCGGCGATAAACAGCATGCTGCCGATAAATATTGCAATCGTGGTTTCCAAACGTTTGTGACCATAGGGATGGGTATCGTCGGCTGGTCTGGACCAGAAATAAGAGCCCAGGATAACCGCCACGTCAGTGATTGTATCTGTAAAGCTGTGGATGCCGTCTGCCACCACCGCATGGCTGTGGCCCAGCCATCCTGCCGTGACCTTAAAGACCGCAAGCAGCACATTAACGCCAAGTCCCCACCAGGTGACCCTTCGGACCAGAAATTCAGAGCCCTCATTTCCGGGTGTTTTCATCTGCCTGCTGCTTTCTTTTTCTGCGCTCCTTTACCTGCCTGAGCCATTCAGCCTGTTCCTTCTGGTACTCATCTTCGCTCTGGTTCCAGCCTGTATAGTCAGCCCCTGCCATATCCGGTTTTCTGCCCGGCATCTGCCTGAACAAACGCAGATTATCTTCAAAGATACATGTTCCATCATGTAAATCCGTCTCATTATTCCATCCTCGCTGACTTTCAACGACACGTCTTTTTCTTCCCTCTTCTATGAACTTTGCTGTGATATCCATGTGACCATTTACAACTACGGTGATCTCAGGATTGTATTTATCCTCGTTGTTGCTTGAGTCCGGATAATCGCCTAACCAGTTGTTGAATTCCTGGCCAGGATCGGGCAATGCGGTGATGGTTACATAATCACCCCAGCTGTATGAATGGGTACCCGGTGAAGGGTCGGTAGTCCCGCTTCCCTCAACGTTGATTGTCAATTGAAAGGAAGGCATCTGATAATATAACCGAGGGTAATCTACTCCGTCTTCTATGTACCAAGTTTCTCCGTCCCATGCCCCCATGGTTGCTATATCCCAGTAAGGTTCGTAGGTCCCATAAGATTGCATTGTCGATGTAGGGTAAGCAGCGACATTTTCAGATATAGCGTTTTCGTCATCAACCCCGATGGGATTGCTCACCCCTGTGGTTTCCGAATCTGAAAATGAATTTATTACATGCCCTCTCGATGGGAAGTCAGCGATAGGACCATTGGTACCAACAAGTCCTCCAATATTTCCTCCTCCGGTCACTACACCAGCTGCATATGAATTTTTCAAGAACCCGATGTGCAATCCGACCAACCCTCCAATATGCAATAAATTCTCGCCTGTTACCGTAACGTACGTATAACAGTCCTTTATCATCCCTGAATTTTGTGCTATAAGGCCGCCCACACTAAAGTCCTCGCTGGACACACCCTGTACGGACCCTCCTTCCACATAACAAGTTTCTATCCACGTGTCTTCACGACTCACTCCAACCAGGGCTCCGGCACCGTCAGCACCGGTTATATCTACATCGATCAAACCGAGGTTCCTTATCTCCGCGCCTTCACCGGTTATCTCGAATAGGCCAACTACCTGTGCTTCAGGTCGGTTTATGTAAAGGTCTTTTATACGGTATCCCTGACCGTCGAACGACCCAGTGAAGTGGATATCATTTGTTCCATCGACGTATTCCCCTAAGGGATCCCACCCGGCACCGGCATTAGCACTAGGCCCTGCGAGCTCACTATATCCAGGAGAGTACTCGTCAAGGTCATTCATCAGCACATAATTGCCAGAAAGATCGTTCCGTATGTTATCTAAGTCATACCAATCGTAAATTTCTATATCTCGCACCCCTTCATATATGCTAATAGGATCTCCATCAACCTCTCCTAGATAATTGGCTGCACCGCCGTGGCTTAGCATGATTATCAGCCCGATAACAAGGGCCGCCATCTTCGCACCGGAAAAACTCATGATTTATCAATGCACAACCGGATATATAAAGTCAACGTTTTTTGACTAAAATAATAGAATAAATTTTATAAACTAATTATCACGAGCCTACTTTTACCCAAATCCACTTTTTCTATTTAAGTTGTCAAAAAATAAAAAATAAAGGGGTTTTTTAGTATTCGATGTTCCACGTCACCGCATAGTTTGCGCTGTTGTATACCCAATAGCCTTCACCGGGTCTGAACTCAAATACTGCCGTGCCGCTACTGTATGCTACGTTGTTCTCTTTGGAGGTATCAAAGTAGCCTATAGAGGTAACCTCCGATGGCAGGTCATGATTTCCTTGGCTTTCGCTGGGTAAACCAACCATATTCCAACCAGGTTCCAGTGTAATAGCGGTGCTTGTGGGTCTGGTTCCCTCAACAGTAAGGGTTGCCCCTGCGGTCATCCGAATCCACAAACCCATGGTATGCCCCCAATTCTGGAGGTTGTTGAACTGTTCTGCTCTTCCAGGAACGTAGGAGTACCACCTATCGGATGATGCATCGTAGTACATAACTCTATCGTAGTTTCCTGATATCCCATATTCACTGTCCTCCAGTATGGATTCCAATGAAGTATCCTGGGGTATTAAGTTAAAGGACACGAAGTTCCAGCCGTTTGCAGCTCCACCTGAAGACAATACCAAATCGAAGGTAGGTATTTCCGCACTGGGTTCCCTCACGGCATTAGTGTTATCATCCTCAAGATCGTTAGTACCGACTCCACGCACAACATACCACCAACGGATATCATCCGCGCTACCCTTATTCCAATCGATATAGCTGTATTCTGTTGAACCGATGGCGTTTACATTTCCTATAAGTGTTGTACCATCCCACGGCCCACTGTTATCCTGGGAGCGATATACGTTGTAATGGCTTACCTCGTCTGGATCACCTTGAACCGCATCCCACGAAAAGAGATTGTGTTCACCACCTTCAATTGATTCCACTGAAATCACACTAAATTCGTCCATCCAGAGTTCACCGGTTCCTGTATGAGTACCACCCATAGGGCCTGTATCTCCTTCGGCCATCACATGCATCCGCAATCTTATAGAATCCACATTACCCACAGGGGCATAGGTGGATTCGAAATCCGTCCAATCGGCAGTGGATGTATCTTCATCAATAAATACGGTCTGCCAACCCGTTGCGGTATCATGAACAAGGACGTCAACAGTTGCATTGTGTACTTGGGTAGTCCATCCGACTCCCGAGTCAACTATGATATTTTTCTGGAACACCCCGCTCACCGTTATTTCGTTGGAAGTGGGGGTAATGTCCTGCTGCCAGTATGAGTTCTCGGTATTGATGTTATCTGAGCCGGTGGCCTGGGACGTGACGTATATGGAACCACCTTCGGTGTATGACTCACTGTCCCATCGAGCCTCGCCTTCGTCTTCAAGCCTGGTCAGTATCCATGGCTCAAAATCACCGTCGAATATGCCGTTCTCCACCGCTTCGATCATCGCAAAGTGTTGGATATCCAGGTTCTCCGGCGGATCTGGGGGTAAACCCTGGATGTTAAAGGTACCAGAACTGGTATCCTGGCCCGTTCGTTCTGCGCTATCCGTGGCAATGACACGTACCATGCACTCCGAACTGTGTTCGTTTGGTACCGTCCAGGAGTAGGTACCCGAATTTGAATACCCCTCTATTATGGTGTTCCAGGAACTACCTCCGTCGGTGCTGTACAATAGATCAACGCCAACGATGGGATCATCTCCGGGAGATGCCGACCATAGTATGTTCTCTTCAGCTCTTGCGGTGAAGGTTTCGCCACCGGAGGGCCTTGTTAAGGTAACCTGGGGAGGTTCGCCCGGTGCAATCAACTCTCCTGTGATGACTAAAGAGGGATCGCCAAACATATGCCATGCGGCGGTTTCTGCGTCTCCGTTTGAACCATATTGGTCATTCATATACATGCAGCCGTTGAATGCGATACCCCCGGTAGTAATTTTTATGTTGTCCGTATATGTTTCCGTATAAAGATGCATCATCTCGTCCTGCGCAGACATAGGAGGTGCCCATGACTGGCTCTTGGATGCGGAAAATGCTGCTATACCGCCAGTTGGAGCTCCGTTGTTAGTTGCCCTTAACCATGCCTCCCCAAAACAAGGGTTGGAAGATGCATCAAAATTACCTACCAAACAGGCAACGGTGATAAAAAACGCGAATTTGTTGTCGTTTGTAAGTGCGTTGATGTTAGTAACACTAAATCCACTTGTTGCTAATCCATTTGTGTTACCATGACCACAGTAATTTGCGAGGTGCCTTCCTTCGTTAAAAGCACTGGAAACCATGGCGGATGTTGGATTTCCTCCTGCATCATCTCCACCTTGGGATCCATCATAGAACTCATCGATCCATGTATAATCGTAATCGTAAATCCTATTTCTGAGTATACGCATGTGCTCCCAATCATAAAGGCCCTCGTATCCAGGACCTTCGCTGGATGCAATGCCCATCCCCTTGGTCCGCCATTCTCCATCGGGATTCTGTTCGTAGTATATGGAACGTTCCACCTGAGTTTCAACGTGTGCTACCGTTGAAGCCGAGAACCGCCCTACAAATATTTCCGGGTAGTTATCACTGCCCTCCAAAAATGAGTACGTGGGATCCGAGGCATGTTTGTTTATAATTCCACCAACTTGGAATGTGGTAACTTTATCATTATCTCCAACCAGTAGAACGTAAGTCAATCCATTGGTGTCATAATAGCTACTTATGTAACTTTTTATTGAATCCGCCGTGGTCCCTGTATCGGCTAGGGTCACAAGTTCAGTGGGTATCCCTATGCTGTTCTTCCAATTCACAAAGGGTGCCATTGCATCAACATAATCACCGTGGCTGATCACAAGCATATTACCCTCTTCTTCCACAGGATCGTATCTCATGCTATTCAATATTTCACCATAATTTATGAATCGCCTTTCATATATTCTAGCGAAGTCCCTTTGTATGGTTGTGATGGGTTCGGTGCGGTGGAATATATTTTCTCCGCCTACACCTACCGGATTTACCTCGACGGTGATATCGGTGTGAACCCTTAGAATGTTCCTAACAGGGTTATACTGGAAGGGGTAGATCTCAACTACTTGTCCTCTGAAGTCTCTAAGTATATAGGGCTCTCTTAAAGTGGCTATCTCTTGAGGATACCATGCATCAATACTGTAAACCTCTCCGAATTCGTAGGGAACCAACGAGGGATCCGGGTGCTCGGTTCGGAATAGATTTCCCTTTGAAGGTGCTACGGAAACGGAGTCGTATTCAACATAGCTGGTTTCCCTGACGTTGATCTCCATTTGTTGGTCGTCAGGTATGATCATACTGCGGGCGATGACCGGAAGTTCGGGATATCCCTTTTCCAACATCACAGCCTCTTGTTCAATAGCAAAACTATAGTGGGCATTATCGTTGATAGATAATTCTTCTGTCTTGAAATCGTTAATGGTGTACGAAAGTACATTGTTACTACCCATCTTATGGTATTCTACTTCGAGATGTCCTGCATTTTCTTTTGACGAATAGGATCCGTCTTCTTCGTTCATAGAAGAATCTAAACCGTGTATCATAGGTATCAAGGCCATGATTACAAACATAGCCGCAAAAACAAAAACCCAAATTCGCATATTCGCATTTCTTTTTTTCATAATAATTCTCCGCCTAAGAGTACTGCTAAACATAATATAGTACATGGTAATACTTAAAGTTTCACCCTGTGTAAACCTTTAAGATGTGCTGCCCCTATTGAAAATGCACTTTTAAAAACAGATATGTTATAGTGGGAAAAGTGGATATTCAATTTGTTGAATGTGTCCACGATGAGCAAAAATATCAAAAGTAGCCAGATCAAGGAACATTCTACTATATATCTCGTCGCATGAGTTTTAAGGAGATAGCTGACCCCCATCGGTTCACGGATAAAGTATTGTAGCTTTGATCACATATAGAATTCCGAAACCCTCTGAAAACTGGAAAAAATATATATTCATCAGCCCTTGTCTAAGGTCTATGTATGTCCGTCAGCCTATTGTTAGTGTATTGGGTCACGTGGACCACGGCAAAACAACGTTTTTAGACCGTGTTAGGGGCACAACGGTAGCTGATAGGGAGGCGGGTAAAATAACCCAGCACATAGGCGCCACAGAGGTGCCGGTAGAGGTGCTTGAGGAAGCTTGTTCCGACCTTGGATGTAACGTTACATTTTCACTACCTGGCCTACTTTTCATCGATACTCCTGGCCATCATTCTTTCGTCACACTCCGATCTCGTGGGGGCGCACTTGCGGACCTAGCGGTTCTCATAGTGGACCTGAAAGAGGGCTTCAAACCACAATCTCTGGAATCTCTAGATATATTAAGAAGGGAAAAGACTCCCTTTGTGGTAGCCGCCAACAAATTGGATAGAATCGCAGGTTGGGATTCTCAGAACAAACCGTTCATACGGAGTTTTCCAGAACAGTCCAAAGGCGCCCAGGATCGGATGACCGAGGCACTATACCAATTGATAGGAGACCTTTACGACAAAGGTTTTTCTTCGGATAGATACGACAATGTACAGGATTTTTCTAAAAATATTGGTATAGTACCCATGAGCGCAAAGACCGGTGAAGGGATAGAAGACATGCTGATGACGCTGATAGGACTTGCTCAAACATTTTTAAAAGGTGAGCTTATGGTTGACGAAGGACCCGCCTTCGGAACCATACTGGAAGTAAAAGAAGTAGTGGGATTAGGCACTACCTTTGACACCATAATCTACGAAGGGATTTTAAAAAAGGGGGATGAGGTGGTGATAGGTACCCAAGGGGAACCTTTGAAAACACACATTAAATCACTATTGAAACCCAAACCTTTGGATGAGATACGAGATCCCCGGGAAAGATTCGACGAGGTGGAAGAAGTGAGTGCGGCGGCCGGGATAAAATTGGTGACTCAAGAAACAGAAGGGGTGCTTTCCGGTATACCTCTGCGGGTAGTCGGCGACCGCAGTTTGGAAAACGTGTTTGAGGAGGTAAAAGAGGAAAGCGAACCCAGCATAGAACTTTCAGACGAGGGCATCATCATTCAGGCCGACGCCATCGGTTCACTCGAAGGTTTAGCCTCGGAATTGGAAGATAAGGACATACCTATCTCCAAGGCGAACATCGGTGATGTTTCCCACAAGGACATAGTGGAGGCGGCAACTCTACCCGACCCTCTTCATCGTGTAATATTGGCCTTCAATGTGGACATACTCCCCGATGCAAAAGAAACGTTAAGAGACATGAACGCTGAAGTATTCACCGCCAAGGTTGTTTATCAGCTGGTAGACGATTTTGAGGAATGGATGCAACAAAAAAAGAAAGAATTGGAGGAGGAACGCAGGGACACCATCGTTCATCCTGGAAAGTTCCGCATACTGGATGATAAGATATTCAGACTTTCCAAGCCCGCTGTGGTGGGTGTTCGTGTCCTGGCCGGCAGTATCGAACCCGAACGAAAGATTTTGAGGGCTGACGGCAGGGTGGTTGGAAACATTAAAAGCATAAGGGATGGGGACCAGACACTGGACCGGGCGGAGCAGGGCGAAGAAGTTGCCATCGCCATCAGTGGTGTAACTATCGGCAGGCAATTAAAGGCGAGGGAAAACCTTTACATAGAGATACCAGAAGGGGACGCCCGCAAACTCCGGGATATCCAACTGACCTTTGACGAAAATCGGATACTAGATGAAGTACGAGAGATAAAGAAAAAAGAGCAGCCTTTCTGGGGCATGTGATTCTTTTACTTTAGCTCTTTGAGCAGGTCTGCCTTTGTTATTATGCCGATAAGTTTTCCTTCTCTCGAGGTAACAACGCATGGATAGTAGTTCAAGAGTTCTTTTACCATATCCAATTTTGACCCCTCGTCAAGGATGGGAAAGGCGCTTTCCATAACCTTTGAAATCTTATCGTCTCTATCTAATATGTCTATTTTCTTTACGAGTCCTTTCTCCGTTACGGAACCAACCAGTGTATTTTCATGGATCACCGGTAGCTGAGATACTGCGTTTTTTCGCATAAGCTCCAAAGCTTCTCCTACGGAATCATCCGGTGACAGATATATTAAGGGTGTAGTGTATACATCCTTTGCGGTGTTGTACTCCTCTATGTGGTCTATCATCATACTTAAGGTATCCAATATCTTCCTACCTATGTCATAAGACGGTACAGTACTTCCGGCTTCGATCTTTGCTATAAGGGATTGACTTACATCCACTTTTTTTGCAAGCTCGGATTGAGTGATCCCTAGAGTTTTTCGCAGTTTTTTAACTTCGGATAAGTCCTTTAACATCTAACATTGCATAAGGGTCAAGGTATTTAGAATTATTCTTATGTGAATAAAACCTATGGAAAATTATTAATAAGGACTATCTTTAGAGTCCAATTCGTCGTATACTTATCAAAGTTTACGAGTGCATATCCATCTTTGAACAGGAGGAATAAACAATGCCCCGAAATATAGATGCGGAAGTAATAATCGAAACACCCATAGAAAAGCAGCATATAGAGATAGTTGAGAGAAAAGGTATAGGTCATCCCGATAGCTTAGCCGACGGTATCGCCGAGGAAGTGAGCCGTAGCTTATCGAAGATGTACATGGATGAATTTGATAGGATACTCCATCACAACACTGATGAAGTTCAAATAATAGGCGGTCAGGCCGAGCCCGAATTCGGAGGAGGTCTCATACTTGATCCTATTTCCATAATATTGGTGGGCAGGGCCGTTACCAGTGTTGGGGAGAAGAGGCTCCCTTATCGTTCAGTCGCACTGCATGCGGCGGATAATTACTTAAACGAAACTTGTACGAATTTGAAGACCCGGGACGAGGTGACCTTTCACTGCCAGTTAGGCCGGGGTTCCATGGACCTGATGGAGGTATATGATACCCGGAAAGGACTTGCTAACGATACCTCCTTCGGCGTTTCATTCGCACCGTTCAGCGGAACGGAAAAATCCACTTTAGAGGTAGAAAAGTTCATCAACGGACCTTTAAAGAGGGACCTGCCCGAGGTGGGACAGGACGTAAAGGTCATGGCTACTAGAATAGGTGATGAGCTTGACTTGACCATCGCCGCTGCTATAGTGGATAAATACACCCCTGATGCGGACCATTACATAAGCGTGGTGGATGAATTAAAGAACAGAGTAAACGATGAAGTGTTGAAACATACCGAAAGGGATGTAAAAGTTGACGTGAACACAGCCGACGATTATGATCGAGGCATATACTATCTGACGGTTACTGGGTTATCCATGGAAAACGGAGACGACGGTTCCGTGGGCCGCGGGAATAGGGTGAACGGTATTATCACACCCTTCAGACCTATGAGCATGGAGGCCGCCGCAGGAAAGAACCCGGTTACCCACGTTGGTAAGCTCTATAACCTAGCGGCCAAGGAGATCGCGGAAAAGGTGTACGAGGAACTTCAAGACGGAGTACACGACGTGTTCGTTCGACTGGTCTCCCAGATAGGTAAACCCATAGACGAACCACAGGTAGCCAGTATACAACTCGTCGTACCTGAAAAGGGAGAACACTCTAAATACCTGGATACCGCCGAAACTATAGCCGATGAGTATTTGGAGAATATATCTGATTTGACCACTAAGGTACTCAAAGGTGAGATCACGGTATTTTAATCGCCAAAAAGCATGGAACAAAAGACCTTGCAGTCCCGCACCATGTTGCTCAGTAACGCATACTCGTTGGGTTGGTGTGCCAAATTGTGGTTGCTGCACCATACAACTGCGGGCAACCCCCTTTTTCGGAAATGCGCCGCTACCGTACCCCCGCCTATGCCCACCGGTGAAGGTCGGTGGCCTGTTACTTTTTCCACGGCGTCGGACAGCTCTTCCACGACCTTCGAATCAATGGGGGTTCCGGGAGGTGCCTTGCTTTCCATGACATATTCCACTTGAAAGCCCGCCCCATATTTTGTCTTCATCTCTTCAGCGGCATTCTCAAAGATAGATTTTACTTTTGAGATGCTCACGTCGGGAATTATTCTGCAGTCGAAGTACTGAACTTCCTTACCTGGTATGGTATTGACATTCGGAACGTTTTTATCTCTTTTTGTAGGTTCAAAAGAGCTGAAGGGATGTGAGAACATTTCGTTTTTTACAGAGTGAAACTTTTGCTTCAATCGTTCATCGACCATGTATTGATACTCGGCCACGGCCCGGTTGGCATTTATGGTCCCCCCCGGCATAGCCGCATGCCCCTGCTTTCCCCTACACGTTACTTTAACCCACAGACCGGATTTTTCAACAACTTCTATGAACTTTCCGTTTTCTTCGCTGTGGTCCGGTACAATTATCATATCTCTATCCTGTATAACATCCTGAGCTAAGATATATTCCACGCCATATTCACTTCCGGTTTCTTCGTCAGATACTAGGACAACTTTCAGAGTGTAATGTGGATCAACACCGGCCTTTTTTAGTGCCTTTCCTGCATACAGGGCCGCGATTATCTCCTGGCCGTTATCTTCCGCACCTCTGCCGTATATCTTACCATCTATGAATTTAGGATCATAGGGATCGGTATCCCATTGATCAAGGTCACCTTCCGGAACTATGTCCATGTGTGCTAGTATGACAATACTGATATCGGATTTGCCCTGTTTTGTAGCAACTATGTTCGGCCTCTTTCCTGAGTTGACCCTTGGATCCGGGGCATCATACCTTTCAATGGAGTCGAAGCCGAAATCATCTATCAACTTCATCAAAAATTCCGCTTTTTCCATCTCACCGTCACCGTTACTGGTAGGGCCCAGTGCCGGAATTTTAAGCATCTTCATTAGGTCATTTTTCATATCGTCCTTTAATTCATCTATTTGTTTTTCAACTCTATCGTACATTTTATACACCTTTTTACGCCGGGAGCGGATGGTCCTCATAATCTTTCTTGATGTCCTCGCCGGTGAGGTCCAGGTAAATTTGAGTAGTGGTTAGTGACGAGTGACCGAGCATCTTTTGAACGCTTCTCAAGTTCATTCCAGCTTTCAGACAGTGCACGGCAAAGCTGTGTCTCAACATATGGGGATATACATTTTTGTTTATACCTGCTTCCTTAGCGTAGCGTTTGACCAGTCTTTCTACTTGTCTTGTGGATATCGGCCCCCCTCTTTCGGACAGTATAAGGTATCCATCGACTGCCCCAGCTTTATAAAACTCGATCAGATCCAAGGTATCCGAATCTATGGGGACGATCCTGTCTTTGTTTCCCTTTCCACCCCTTACAGTGAGCATCTCTTCGGTAAAATCAATATCTTCTATCTTTAACTCGGTGAGTTCGGATACCCGTAATCCACAACGGTATAGTATCCTAAGCATCAACCTATCTCGCGTTTTCTTTCTAGGGGGGGCGTTGAGCAGCTTTCGCACCTCATTATCACTTAGATACTTTGGAAATTTTTTTGCCATTTTGAACACACCGTCTGACAGACGTATGGTTAATATATTTTAGCAGTTCAAAGCTATAAATAGCTTTTGGACACAACCTTTGTTGTTTTCTTAGGGAAATCTTTAACTATGTAATCATTTTTCGATTTTTACCTATGCTCGATATGCGAAACCAAGGTAATGATATGCAGGAGTTCGTCGATAGAAAAGAGGAATTAAATGAGTTGAAAAAATATATGGAAAAGGTATTGAACTCCAGAGGCCGTATAGTACTTTTAAAGGGAGAGGTCGGGATAGGCAAAACAGTATTGGCTGATAAATTTGCCAATATCTGTATAAAAGAAGGTTTTAAGGTACTCATGGGGAGGTGTCTTTACTTTGAAAGCATAGACCCATACATGCCTTTTTTGGATGCTTTAAAAGAGTATATTTCGACGGGAAAGCATGAGGACGAGGTGAATAAAACCGACCCTATGTACTCCAAAGATTACACCCAATCCGGCGGTGTCGCCATGAGTTTTCTCGGACTCCCTGCAGAGGAAGACTCGGTCAATATATCTTTATCCGATAGAAGGGAGATGATGTTTGATAAGATCACAAACGCCATAACTGATCTAGCAGAAAAGAAACCCGTACTGCTTTTTATTGATGATCTTCAGTGGATAGACGATGCGTCCGCCAAATTACTCCATCATTTAACACGTCACATCAGAGACTGTAGGGTGTTTATCTTAGGCGCTTACAGACCTGAGGAATTAACGGATGTCGAAGAGGTCCCTATGGAGTTAGTGTTAGAGCGGATGAGAGAAGAAAAACTGGTAGAAGAGATTGGAATCGGTAGGTTCCCATTGAAAAAATCATCAAAGATAATTAAAAAGATATTGGGGACGGAACATTTGCCGAACACTTTCTTACAAATGATACACAGGGAAACCGAAGGTAATCCCTATTACATAAAAGAAATAATTAATTCAATGGTAGACGAAGGTATAATCGATCCCTATTCTTACGTATGGGACCCTGAAGAAGAACTAACGGATATAATCATCCCTTCTTCTATAAAGGATATCACCACCCGACGCATAGAACGACTGGATAAAGACGAAAAAAAAGTACTGATGTACGCTTCGGTCATTGGCCCGGAATTCGACTTTAAAATTCTTGAAAAGGCAATAAACATACCGGTGTATGGTCTTCTGGATATTGTGGAGAATCTAGAATCTAGGGGCATCATAAATGAAATGACAGAATCTGAAAAAGAGATGTTTAGATTTAATCATATTCAAACAAGGTTGATAATTTATTCTAATTTAGGAAAAAGCAGGAGGCGGGTACTCCACCGCCTTGTGGGTAATGCAATAGAGGAAGTATATGAAAACAATTTAGAAGAGTACGTATTTGCTTTGAGCAGGCACTTTTATCAGGGAAGAAAGTATGACAAAGTTTATGATTATTCGTTAAAAGCAGGTGAAAAATCCTTGAGCAGATATGCTATTGAAAACGCTATAGACTATTTTCAAAAGGCACGAGAGTCACTACAAAATATTCATGTTGAATCCTCGGATGAAAAAGACATCGCACTCTTGAGGAGGATCGGGTCTCTGGCCTACGACTTGAGTGATTGGGATACGGCCCAAGATACCTTCAGAGAGGTGCTGAAGATAGCAAAGAAAAGAAAGTACAGAAAACTAGAAGCTAAATCTTTGTGGTACATGGGCAGTGTTTCAAAGGAGATACAAAAGTTCTCCGAAGGTAAGAAGTATTATAATAGGGCTCTGAAAATTTCAGAGAAGATCCAAGATATGGAAGGGATTGCAGAGTCACACCAGGGGTTGGGACATATACACTGGCGTGAAGGGGAGTTTGAAGAGGCGATAGAGCATTTTAAAACCGCTGTTGATATGTCTAAAAAAGCGGACGCGAAGTCCATCCTAGCTCTTACCTATGTTGATATGGGAAATACATACGCACACATGGGCGAGATCGGCACCGCCATAGAGCACTATTTAAAGGCTATACCCACTTTAAAAGAAAATAAATCATGGGTGGAACTGGCTAGGGCCCATAATAACCTAGGCGATCAGCATATGAAAAAAGGTGAGTGGGACAAGGCCATAGAGAACTTTGATAAGACTGTGGAATATGGAAAGAAAGTAGGGAACAAGAAACACATCTCCTGGGGTTATCATAACAAGGCGGAGTCCTTGGCTAACAAAGGAGACACCAAGAAGGCTTCTATATATGTTAAAAGGTCCGAAAGTATATTGGAAAAATTAAATGACCTTGTTGGGTTATCCATGGTCTATCGTGTCAGGGGTATCATAAACAGGGTTGACCAAAATTACGATAAAGCCTTGGAGTTCATGAGAGATGCACTAGACGTGATCGCAGATGTCGACGTTCCCTTTGTCAAGGCGGAGATAAAATACAACATAGCGCTAACATATCTAGATAAGGGTGACAAAGAGAAAGCGAAGATATACTTTGAGGATGC
>JAWOAU010000051.1:0-22108 GCA_046498385.1 Thermoplasmata archaeon
GGCGGTGCCGATCTCGCCCATGTGTGCGTATGTATTTCCCATATCAACATAGGTAAGGGCTAGGATGGACCTCGCGTCCGCTTTTTTAGACATATCAACAGCGGTTTTAAAATGCTCTATCGCCTCTTCAAACTCCCCTTCACGCCAGTGTATATGTCCCAACCCCTGATGTGACTCTGCAATCCCTTCCAGATCTTGGATCTTTTCTGAAATTTTCAGAGCCATATTATAATGCTTCTTACCTTCGGAGAACTTTTGTATCTCCTTTGAAACACTGCCCATGTACCACAAAGATTTAGCTTCTAGTTTTCTGTACTTTCTTTTCTTTGCTATCTTCAGCAGCTCTCTGAAGGTATCTTGGGCCGTATCCCAATCACTCAAGTCGTAGGCAAGGGATCCAATTTTCCTCAAGAGTGCGATGTCTTTTTCATCCGAGGATTCAACATGAATATTTTGTAGTGACTCTCGTGCCTTTTGAAAATATTCAATAGCGTTTTTGATGGCGTATCTTCCCAGAGATTTTTCTCCGGCCTTTAAGGAATAATCATAGGCTTTTTGGTAGTTCTGACCTTGATAAAAATGCCTGCTCAGCGCAAATATGTAATCTTTCAAGTTATCCTCAAATATATTTTCTATGGCCTCTCCTACCTGGTTATGCAGTACTCTCTTTCGACTTTTTCCCATGGTCGAATATATGGTCAACCTTGTTTGTATATGGTTGAACCTGAATATCTCTTCATCGGTATCCATCTTCTCATGTATCATCCCTCGGGTCTCAAGTTCGTCGATGATATCAAGCAATTCAACTACATCTATATCGGTGCAGCTCTCGAGTATCCTAAAATCAAATTCAGTGCCGATAACCGATGCGTACATCAATATCTTTTTTTCCTGCTTATTCAGTCGTTCTATACGTCGAGTGGTGATGTCCTTGATCGATGAGGGAACAACTATGTTCGATAGCTCCTCATCGGGATTCCATGCGTAAGAATAAGGGTCGATTATACCTTCGTCTACCATTGAATTAATTATTTCTTTTATGTAGTAGGGATTACCTTCGGTCTCCCTGTGGAGCATCAGCAGGAAGGACTGCGGCAGATATTCTGTCCGTAAAATTTTCTTTATGATCATGGATGAATCTTTAAATGCAAGTCTGTCTAGATCTATCTCTTCCACAAGCCTCTCCGCGGTCATCCTCTTCAATAAGGATTCCATAGGGAGCTCGGCGTCCACCGTTAATTCCTCCGGCCTATAGGCACCCATAATAAATACTCTACTTTCTCTAACGTGCCGTGCCAAGTGATGGAGCAATTTGGCGGAGGAATCGTCTATCCATTGAAGATCGTCTATGAACAGAAAAACCGGGTTCATCTCTGCTAGATCATTCACCGCTTTGGTGATCTTATCGAACATCATCTCCCGCCTATCGGAAAGCGATATATCCATAGTTTGATCCTCATCTGTAGGCAGTCCGAGAAAGGTCATATGGGTGCCGCCGAGAGGTTTAGAAGTTTCCACCCTCTTTTCTTCGTCTTTTTCCCTGGATATGTAATCCTTCAAAGCATCTAAAAATGGTATGTACGGATCTATGCTTTCAAAGTAAAGACATCTCCCCTGAAGTACATTGAAACCTTTTTTGGCACATATGTCTGCAAACTTCTCCGCCAGTGCTGTTTTACCTACCCCGGCTTCACCTTTTAAAAAGAGTGTGCGGCCTTTGGAGTCTAAAACCTCTTTCATGTGGGTTTTTAAAATTTCTAATTCCCTTTTTCGATCCACGAGCTCCAGGCCCTCTTTTTGCTGTTTTCTTGTGGCAAGCATCTACATAACTTGAAAGTGAAAATGTAATTAAATGTTTTCCCGATTTTGCGAATTTTTGTCACCGAAAGAAGGACCTCTATCCCTGAACTTGATCTATCACGTCCAAAAGCTCGACTAGCGCCTCAATTTTGTAGACCGCATCATTCACATCGCCGTAGCCGTACGATACCCCTATACTTGGGATCCCGGCGCAGGCTGCACCCTGTATGTCTTGTATCGAATCCCCTACCATCAACCCGTGGTCGGTATCAAAATGATCGAGGATATCCTTTATCATCTCTCCCTTTGGCTTTTCGTTCTGTCCCGAGGATACGTGATCGAAAAGGTCAGAGATATCCATGCTGTCCAGTACGAACTCCACATATTGTCGACTCCCGTTACTGCAGATCGCCAGGGGATATCGGGATTTTTTTAAACGCTCGAGTACCTCTTCCGTTCCCTGAAACAGGGTGCCCTGTTTTTGTATTTGCACTATCTCGTGATGTATCAAACGTTCCACGAAGGCGGACCGCTGCTCAGGGGTGCCGTCTTCGGTGAGCTTTTTGCAGAAAACGTCGGTTTTTTCTCCCAATACGGAAATGATCTTACAGTCGTCGGCAGCAGGCAGTCCCACATCCTCCAGGGATTTGTTGACCGCGGAGATCACTACGTCCCGTGTCTTAAATACCGTGCCGTCCAGATCGAATATGATAACCATTTTTTTTTGAGTTTTTGAGTTGCTTTCAGGACTCATGATACCGCACCACCTTTTATCACCCGAAGCACATGTTGCTTTTAACTCTTTCTTTTCATTTTCATACACCTCCCCCCTAAATCCTTTTATTGTGCCGTGTGATGTGGTAGTCATGGTGAAATTCGCCCACCTGGCCGACTGCCATCTCGGAGCCTTCAGCCGCAGGCCTTTGCTCAGAGAGTACAATATGAAGGCCTTTGAAAAGGCCATAGAGACCTGCATGGAAAGGAAGGTGGATTTTATCATCATCGCCGGCGACCTTTTTCACAACCCGATGCCGGATATGGACATAGTGAACAAGGCGGTCAAAGTACTGATGAAGGTAAAGAACCGAGGTATCTCAATATACTCCGTCTACGGCTCCCACGACTATAACTTGGCCCGTGCTTCTTTGATAGACGTACTCGAGAGTGCGGAGCTGTTCAAGAACGTAGTAACCTTCCTTGAATCCGATAACCGTTTGACCACCATACGAGACCCTTCAGGGGTGAGTCTGACCGGACTCGGCGGCAGAAAGAACAGGCTGGAAAAGGGATACTACCAGCAGCTGGATATCGATGTTCCGGAGGGAGAAGGTATATTCGTCTTTCACTCCCCCATCGCCGAGATGAAACCTGCGGATATACCGGAAAAAAACGTTTTGCCCATGTCCTTTTTACCCGAGGGTTACAGCTATTATGCCGGGGGCCACATCCACCGTCCTCTCACGGACAAAAAAGACGGCAGCTATGTGATCTATCCAGGTACTACTTTCGGGTCTTCCTATACTGACCTGGAGAAAGAATCACAACGCGGTTTTTACATAGTGGACGATTGGGAACCGGAGTACGTACCCTTGGAGGTCTGTGATATAGCTAAAGTTACGGTAAATGCCCAGGGACACACCTCTTCGGAAGTGGAGGATATCCTTATCAAAAAGGGAGAAAAAAGCCAGGAAGGCGACGTGATACTTTTAAAGGTGCACGGCAAACTTCTGGAAGGTTCGCCCGAAGATATAGACTTTTCAAGGATCATCAGATTGTTCGAAAGAGAGGGTGATGCAACCGTATTTTTGAATAGGAATTCATTGGAAAAGGTAACCTTGGACAAAGTGAAGATAGATGAGCGAAGGGAGGAGGAAGTAGAAAAAAGGGTGATGGAGGAATACGGCACCCCGGAAGGGATCTCAAAGGAGTTCGCCGCTGACCTGTTAAAAGCTCTTAAGAGTGACAAAAAAGAGGGAGAAACCACAGCGGATTATGAAAACAGGATATGGAACCAAGCAAGTGCCCTGATGGAGGAGATAAAAGAAAGCCCTCCTAAGAGCTTGGTAAAGGAGGAAAAAAAGGGTGGAAAAAATCAACCTCGACAGATAACACTGGTTGATTACAGGGGCGGCGGTAAGTGATCCTGAACAAGATGGAGTTGGAGAATATACGCAGCTACAGGCACGAGGAAGTTGAATTTACTCCTGGTATCATATTATTTCAGGGGGACATCGGCTCCGGCAAGTCCTCCTTGTTATTGGCTTTAGAGTTCGTTCTGTTCGGAGGTACCCAGCAGCACTTCTACGATAAGATACTGCGTCACGGCAAGGACTCGGCATGGGTGAAACTGCATTTTCAGGTGGACGATATTAAGTATATTGCATACCGCAGTATAAAGCGCTCTTCCAGCGGTATACAGCCCCACGAGTGCTATCTGGAAGTCAAAGATACTCGGATGGAATTATCCTGGAGGGAGATGAGGGACAAGATAGATTCTCTTCTAAAGCTGAGAGAGGGTTCGGGTTTCAAGGTGGAAACCTTCCACATGGGTATATACATACCCCAAGAAAGGATGAACGATATATTGTCCATAAACGACGACCAACGGCTGACTTCAATAAGACGGGTTTTCAACCTTGAGGACTACAAGCGTGCAGTCGACAATATATCGATCCTAAGCAGAGAATTGAAGAACGAGATAACCAAGATGGAGACCAGGGCGGAACTGCTGGAAAATTCAAAGGACGAATTAGAAGAGTTGAAAGAAAGCAGAGAGAAAAAAAAGAAGGGTTTGGAGGATTCCAAAGAAAATTTGAAGGATATAAAGGAGAAATTGACCAAGCTGGATAACAAATTAAAGAAATTGACTGAGTTAGATCATGAACGAAATTCGTTGAAAAATAAAAAAAGCAACCTGGCTTCAAGAACAGATCGTTTGGAGAAAGAATTAGAAACGAGGGAAACAGAGTTGAACGAACTAAAGAAGCAAAGATCACGTTTAAATGAACTTAAGGAAAAGAAGGAAGAATATGATAAGTTAAAATCAAAGCTTGAAAAAGTAAAAAGGTCGGTTCGGCAAAGAGAGACCATCCAGCGAAAACACCGGGCCTTGTGTACTCGTGTAGAGGTAGAGAAGAAGGAACTATCGAATCTGCAGTCGCGATCGGATAGAAAAGAAGAACTTAAGAGCACCATCGAAGAAAAAAAAGGGCTGAGGAAGGAGTTGAAAGAGCTAAAGTCTCAAAAACGTTCTTTGGAGAAAAAGATCTCGGAGGTATATGGGGACATGAAGTCATTGGAAAAAGAACGGAACTCTCTACTGGAAGAAAAAAAGGAGATCCTTGATCTAAAAGAAGGAGCCGAGTGTCCAAAGTGTAAACAGCCCATATCGGAAGAGCACGTGTCCCTGATCACAAATGAGATCGAAGAAAATTTGACTAAGAACCGCTCCAATGCCGCCAGTTTAAAAGAGGAAAAAAAAGAAGCTCAAAAAAATATGTCACAACTCCGCAGTGAAATAGAAAAGATGTCCCAGGGAGAAAAAGAGCTGTATTCTCAAGAAAAAGAGCTGCAAGGGCTAAAGGGTATCGAAGACAAAATATCCTCATTGGAAGAAAGGATCGTTGAACGTGATAAAGAAGTGGAGGAACTTGAAAAACAGATAGGATCCTTTGAATGGGGGTCTTCGGACTTGGATGAGTTGGAATCAAGGGTCGACGAGCTGAGTGAATATCGAGACGAATACATAGCTCTCGTTGAAAAGTTAAAGAAACGCGATGAACTGGAAAAGGATATAAAAAACATCCGTGCCGACATGGAGAAAACAGAAGAGGAAACTGCAAACTTAGAAGATAGGTTGGAAGAGCTGGAAAAAGAGTTTTCAGAATCCGAATTCGAGGAATGCAGATCACAGCATCGACAGGCCATAGCCATGCGCAGCCAGCTACAGGAGCGTATAGAGAACACAACTAGGCTGTTGAACGACATAAAAGAAAGTATCCAACGGGTTGAGGAGAAGATAGAGAAGATGAAGGATTCCCGCAGGAAGGCCAGAGAGTACCGAGTCATCAAATCATGGATCGAAGGACCCTTCAAGGAGTCCATCCGGTCCATGGAAGAACACCGCATGATACAGATAAACAAACAGTTTGAAAACTACTTCCGAAGCTGGTTCAACGAGATACTGGATGATCCCGAAAAACATGCCCGGCTAGACGAACAGTTCGCACCGATCATATCAACATCTAACAACGTTACCAGAGTGGATGATCTAAGCGGGGGAGAGCGTACCTCCGTTGCCCTAGCTTATCGCTTGGCCTTCAACACCATGATAAAGGAGCAGCTAGGATTGGAAAGCAACCTCCTTGTGCTGGACGAACCCACCACCGGATTCAGTCGGGAACAGCTGACCCGTTTAAAAGATGTGTTGGAAAAAACCAATGCGGATCAAATAATCATAGTCTCCCACGAGAATGAGATAACCAACCTTGCGGAGATAGAGTATACAATAAAAAAGAAAGACGGTGTCTCCCGAGTTCAACCGGTGTGATCTTTTAATATCTTTTTCATCTTCAAACTATCCCTGTCTAGTTCGGGGGTTTCACATATCACGGTTATATCGTAGTCCTTTTCCAGTAACACCGGCGCCAGAAGATCGAAGTCAGGGTCTTTATCCTCCAGGTTCAGATGTTTCCGCTCTCCGGTATCATTGTATTCTATACACGAATAATGGCTGTGGAGCGCTCCTCCGTGTATATCTTCGTATTTTTTGATCAACTCTTCAAAATCTTTTTTTGTTTTCAATTTGCCGCCGTATCTAGCATGATAATGGGCAAAATCCAAGACAGGTACCGCCACATCGGTCTTTTTCATGACGTTTTTTATCTCCGAGAGAGTGCCCCAGCTTTTCACCCGCCCCATCTGCTCCAAACCGATCTTGACGTCCAGACCTTCGTCGGCGATGATCTCTCCGCATTCAACCACACCGTTTCCTATATTCCCAGTAGCTTCCTTTTCATCCATATCTCCATAGTAACCCGCATGCACGACTATCAGCCCTGTGCCCATGAGATGTGCCTTTCTAGCACTCGCCAGGATACGCTCTTTGCTTTTTTCTATGGTCTCTTCGTCCTCTGAATTTAAGTTTATGTAATAAGGCGCGTGTACGCTCAGGTGTATTCCGTGCTTTTCAGCTTCCTTTCCGATGCCCTCTGCCGTCGAATCCTTCATCCTTACACCTCTTACGAACTGGACTTCCATAGCGCTTAAGCCGATCTCGTTCAAATATGCCATACTGTTTTTCGTACCCTTCACTCCATGAGGTGTTCCAGCTGGTCCTAGACGTATCATGCTTCCGGTAAAGGATGGTTCCAATAAATCTTTTTGGAAGGTCCGCAAATATTTTATCTCGTATGAACATGATACGTGCTGATCTCTATGATATCCAGAGAAAAAGCAGTTAACATGGTAGAGGAAGAGGTAAAGAATAAAAATCTAAGGAAGCACATGCTGGCGGTGGCAGCCATATTGAAACGTCTGGCCCGGGAGCTCGGAGAGGATGAAGAAAAATGGGAGATCCTCGGATTGGTCCATGATGTGGACTACGAGGAGACACAGGATTCGCCGGAAAAACACGCACTAGTATCCGCCGAGATGCTGGTGGATAAGGTGCCCAAAGAAGTGGTCCGTGCTGTAAAATCCCATAACCATGAACACACGGGCGTGGAGCCGATATCCTCCATGGAGCACGCCCTGATAGCGGCCGATGCCGCCTCCGGGCTCGTTATCGCCACGGCACTGGTCATGCCGAGCAGAAAGTTGGAAGAGGCTAGGCCGGAATCGGTGATCAAAAAGTACGGCGATTCCTCCTTCGCGAAGAATATAGATCGGGATCGTATCCTGCACTGCGAGAAATTGGGGTTGAATAGGGACGAATTCCTGGAATCATCTCTGGAGGCTCTGCAGGAGATCCACCACGAGTTGGGGCTTTGACATCTTCCGTTTCAAACATATGTTTCACCTATGAAAGTATATCGTTCGTAATTTCTATTTCATGAACAACGTATTAATCATATTTTATATTCTGTGCGGATTATGAGCGCCCTATATTATAAATGTTCGTGTGAACAAACCGCCCAAAGTATATCAATCCCCATCTATATGAGCGAATTCTTCCACCGGCTTCCTCTCTAGCCGTTTTCTCTCCACCTTCTATGTATCTCCCTCTAGAAGCCTTTCAGGTGCTCCGAGTGTTTCCCGACTATTAGCAGTGTGATGACAGTGTATTCATCCGTATCTCGAGTAAGTCTTCCACCTTTTCCTTACTGTATCCTGCTATTGGATGAGCGACCAGCCCCAACTCGGTTGCCCGGAGTATCATGGAGGCCGTGGCCACACCAGTGCCGAAAAGATGACTCGTGATCTTCGATCACACAATCATCATCCTCTTTTGAAAATACCGCCGCGATCATGGACGCTCGAAAGGTCCGTTCGTTTCCCTTGGACATCACATCCTTCATCTTTTCCAGCATGTCCTGGCTGCGAACGAAGATAAAATTCCAGAGCTGGTTGTTGAAGCAGGAAGCCGATAGCCTGGCCGCTTCCACGAGTTCGTGTACCGTATCATCCCCTATCTCCATCTTATCCATGGCCCGGTAGGCCCGCCTCCTACCAACTACCTCTGCAAGTGCCATTTGATCACATCTCCATGGATCTCTTTATCACCTCGAATCGTTTTTCATCGCTCATTCTATCCTCTACAGGATTTCCTTCACCCAACAATTCCCGGTCGTACGTCGATTTTTCTTCCCTGTAAAAAACGCCTACGGGCAGCCTGTCAGATATTCCCGCAAGCTCCATGGCGTCCATCCTGGTCTTCTTCACCTCTTTCAGCTCCTCCACCTTATCATTGTATTCATCGTAACGATCGGTGAAAACAACGCTTGGCTGGAGAACGTCTATGTGAGCGAATCCGGGATGTTCCACCGCCTGCACTATCAGGTTCGACAAATGCTCAACCTTTCCCGCATATCCTCTGGCCACGAAGGTAGCTCCTGCGGATAATAACAGCCCCAGGGGCTCGATTGGGGGCTCCACACTTCCCTCGGGTGTAGCCGGACCCTTGAATCCTTTGGGGCTTGTGGGAGATGCCTGGCCGGTGGTCAGGGCGTATGCGCCGTTGTTGTGCACTATCACCGTTATGTCAATATTTCTTTTTGCCGCAAAAAGAAGGTGTGCCAGTCCTTCGCCGTAACAATCACCATCACCTCCGAAGGCGATTATTTTAAGGTCCGGATTGCCTAGCTTGATACCTTGGGCACTCGCCACTTCACGGCCGTGTAACGAGTATATACCGCTAAGATTTAGGTAGTCGAATATCTTACCATGACAACCAATGCCGGTCGATATGACGAGTCGATCTCTTGAGATATCCCTTTCTTCCAACTCCTTTACAGCTTTTTTCATGGATGCCAGTATCCCGAAATTTCCACACCCGGTACACCAGGTCTTTTCCGCCCCGGTATCCAGATCGTCGCTCATCTTATCGCCTCCTGTATCTTCTCCGCCAACTCCACCGGCTCGAAGGGCCTTCCGTCGTACTGCTTGATAACCGATTTGGGCTCTAATCCGATCTTATCTTCTAACAGAGTGCTGAATTGTTGGGCTACACTCTGTTCAACTACTATGGATCTATCATCTACATGCTTTTTTAGTTCCCATGTCGGTAATGGTCTCAGGTATATGGGTTGAACAACTTTTGCCTCTATGCCCGAACACCGAAGGGCCTCTCTCACGCTGAGTGTGGTAGAACCATATGTGAAAATCACGTTCTCACCTGAACCGTAAACATTCACCGAACGTCTTTTACGGATATCATCACATATGGCCTTTCTCTTTTTATCTCTCTTCTCGTGCATGGCAGCTAACCCCTCGGCGGAGGATGTTGTCAATCCACGCGGGTCATGTTCCTCACCATTCCACTTTATGATCCCCTGGGATGGAGGAAATGCAAGGGGCGAGATCCCATCATCGGTGAAGGAATATCTGTTATATTCACCGGAACCCTCATGCATCCTGGGCTCCACGGTACTTGCACCGGAAGGATCAACGTCCATGCACATAGAGCTCTCGGATAGGTGTTTTTCAGTGAGTAGTATGCCAGGAACCTGATATTTCCACACCAAGGAAAGCATATCCGCCGTGAGATAGAACGCCTCTCTCATATCTCCCGGAGATACAACAATTCGGGGAAAATCCCCATGGCCCTGATGAAGTGCGAACCCAAGGTCACCCTGTTCCGTGTAGGTAGGCGCACCGGTGGCCGGCCCCGGTCGGGACGACAGTACGAACAGCACCGGTGATTCGATCATACCTGCCAGGGAGAAAGCCTCGGCCATCAGTGCGAATCCACCTCCACTGGTACCCACCATCGACCTTGCACCTGCGATGGTGGCTCCTATGGCCATGTTGGCCACGGCGATCTCGCTCTCCGGATGGACCGCGGTCACACCGAATTTCTCCCCGTGAGATGCGTAAAAATGAAGTATAGTGGATGCTGGTGTCATGGGGTATGCAAAGTAAAGGTCCAACCCGGCGGCGGCACCACCCAAAGCGACGGAGGTATTTCCGGTGAACATGTTGTCACTACAATCCCCCTCCTTCAGCTCCAAGGTACGGTCGATCTTATCCACAACATCATCGTAAACCATCTCTGAGAACTCGGTGTTATCCTGTTTTCCACGGGGATATATCTCCTCTACCAGTGAGCGAAGGAACTCCTTGTTCTCCCCCGTGACCGCCGTCAATATCGAGATGCCCGCAACACCGAGTATCAGACCCGGCCTTTTGAATTCCTTGCTCATCTCTGTCAGGGGTATGCCTATGCCTCTACCGTCCTTCACCTCATCCGAGTTGAAAAAATTCATACCTTCCGGAGCAAGATGCTCCCTGTGGGTGTCGTAACTTCTTTTGTCCAGATTTACCAGCACTTCGGCCTTCATGTGATGGCTGAATATTTCATGGGTAGATGAACTCACGGAAACAAAGTTGTGACCTCCCCGTATCAAACTCTGGTAGTCGTCCATCTCAAAGGCGTACCTTCTCTTTTTTAGAAAGTATTTAGAGACAGCTTCCCCGGCCTTTTTTACACCTTGGCCCGCCTTCCCACCGATGATAACCGTGAATAGACCCTTGTCTTCAACTCCTCTACTGCTTTTATATAACATCTTTACCTGCTCCTCTTAGGAAAGGGTTTTGAAAGAGGGCGGAACACCCCCTCTGATTCTACTCTTCGCTCTCACCGCTTTCAACCGGTCTCTCAGCCATCCTTTCGTTCATCATCAGCAGTGCGCTGGGGCTGTCCCCCACCATCTTCAGCTTCTGCACTATCTCATCGGCGGAATCCTCTTCCTCCACCTGTTCATCGACGAACCACTGCAGCATGTTCACCGTGGCACGATCCTTTTCCTTCTCTGCAAGGTCCACAAGATCGTTTATCATACCGGTAACCTTGCATTCGTGCCGGTAAACGTACTCGAAGGCCTCCAGAGGAGTCTTCCACTCCACTTCCGGTTTCTCGATGGTTTCCAGCTCAACGTGACCACCTCGCTCCTGCAGATAATCCATGAAACGCATGCCGTGGTCCAACTCTTCCTGAGCCTGAAGACGCATCCAGTGCTCGAAGCCGTCCAGATTTTTCTCTCCGAAATCCACGGCCATGGAGAGATACAGGTAGCCGGAGTACATTTCAGCGTTTATCTGCTTGTTGATGGCTTCAACGATACTTTCTTTTATCATCTATAACACGCTCAGAACGTTTTGAATCGCTCGCTGGATATGCCGCAGACCGGACACTTTTCCGGAGGAGTACCCTCGTGGGTAAAGCCGCATACCGGGCAGATGTAAAGTTCGTCCAGCTCTATATCCTTGCCTTCTTTCGATACTTTCTGGGCATACTTGTACATCTTTGAATGTATCTTCTCCGCTTCCAAGGCATAATGTATGGACTGCTGTGCTCCTTTATCTTCCTCCAAGTGTGCGATGGCATGATAAGCCGGATACATGTCGTGCACCTCGAAATCCTCTCCTTCAAATGCTTCTTGCAGGTTGTCCGATGTGTTCCCGATCATCTTAAGCTGTCTTGCGTGGTTCGTTGCGTGCACTCTTTCCGCGTAAGCTATACCTTCAAAAAGCCTTGCTATGTTGTCCATTCCTTCTCTTTCAGCTACCTCGCTGAATATCAGGTACTTCATGTGCGCCTGGGATTCTCCAGCGAATGCTTCTTCCAACGATTTATCTGTCATTTTTCCCATATCTATCACTCCTGATCTTTCCATAATCCGTGTATATTACAGTACGCCCTAACGAAGAGGACGTTTTTCACCGGAAAGGTCACCACTGGATCGTCTCCCGGCGATAAAAATTTTCTATAGATCCTTTCATTTCCCTTGGCGACTACTTCGATCCACTCTATGTGGTGCTTGTCCCCCATGGGGTGAGGCACTGAACCGACTGTGATTTTTATCCCTTCTTCAGTGGACTCTACCAAAGGTAGATGTTTCTCCGTACCTTCATCTTCCCACTTCTCACCCTTCAATTCCATGGGCTGACCGCAGCACACCAGGGTTCCGATACCGGTGTGAAGGACCTCCACTACGTTGCCGCAGACGTCACACCGATACACCTGTAAAAATTTTGTCATTTTTTCACCTATTCAATAAAAAAAAAGAAGGGTGTTTTTAGGGTCCCCGATGGCAGAGCCACCAGTCGTAGCACTCGATCTCGCCGTCCTCTTCCTGCTTACGTCGCTTCTTGAGCATCTCGGTACTGTTTGCCGGCGGCATTATGACCCTGTCCTTGATCAGTTCGTTATCGGGCCAGTTAGCCGGTATTGCGACATCTTCTTTATCGGCCTTCTGGAATCCTCTGATCATCCGCAGGAACTCGTCCATGTTCCTACCTAGCTCAGCAGGATAGTACAGTATCGCCCTGATAGTGGATTTCGGATCCACTATGAACACCGCTCTGACCGTTGTAGATGCGGAGCCGCCGTGTATCAATCCCAATCGGTTGGCCACATGACCCATGCCATCGGCTATTATCGGGAACTCGATCTCTTCTCCCAGGTTCTCCTCGATCCATTCTTCCCACTTCAGATGACTGAATACCTGATCGACACTCAGTCCGATGAGCTCCGTATCCAACTCCTTGAACTTGTCGTACCTTGTCTGGAATGCGTAGAACTCCGTGGTACACACCGGTGTGAAATCCGCCGGGTGGGAGAACAGTAGGAACCACTGTCCCTCGTATTCCTTTGGCAGTTCTTTCATGCCCTTCGTCGTCTGTACCTTCATCTCGGGGAACTTGTCCCCGATAAGAGGCATCTTCATTTCTTCTTTCATTCTTATCACCTTGTTTTATAACTCTACCTTTTCCTCGTTTGTCCAAAGCCCGTGTATGTTGCAGTAGGAGTTTGCGACCAGTTTACCGGATTTTCCCGTTTTAAACGCCGCTTTCACCATGGGCTCGCTGTACACCGTACTGGTGTTCGACCCTTCCGCCGATGCTCCGTGGGCTTTGAAAGTGTATCTTCCTAGCTCGTAGGGAAATTTTTCTCCCTCGGGTAAGAAGTACAAGTCGATCCACTCTATGTGATGCTCCGTGGTGTTCGGATGTGCGATCTCCTTACCCACGGAAGCCATCACCTTTATTCGTTCGTCTTTCTTAGCTTCGCCCTTTATCTCTATCACCGGTACGTGCTTCTCGGTTTTCCAATCGTCTTCTTGATACATTTTTTCTATTTTTGCCATTCTTATTCACCTCTCATTTTTTTTATTTCATCTATTATCTCGTCCATATCGGGTAACTCCCGAATAGGATATACTTTAACGAAGGCGATTTCGCCTTCCGGATTAACCAGTATATTCGCCCTTTCAGAGAAACCGTCTTCTTCCCTGAATATACCATAGTCCTTTGCCATCCCTCCATGGGGCCAGAAATCACAAAGTAATGGTGTATCCTCGATTTCCAACTCCTTTGCCCAGGCCATCTTGGACGGGACGCTGTCAATGCTTACACCCACAGCTACGGCATCCAGTTCCTCCATCTGTTCCCTGCTGTTCTCAAGGGACTGCATCTGCAGGGCACATATGTTGGTCCATGCCAGGGGGTGGAAGGACAGCAGAACCACCTTGCCCCTGTATTTCGATAGGGGAAACTCCTCGCCCCGGTGATCCGGTAGTGTGAAGTCCCTGGCGAGTTCACCCACCTCTGGTGCTTTATCGTACATGGCATCTCCCTCTAACTACTCAATTTTTTCAAATTGGCTTTTCGGTGCTCCGCACAATGGGCATACCCAATCGTCGGGCAGTTCTTTGAACTTCGTTCCCGGCTCTATCCCGTTCTCCTCATCGCCTTCTTCTTCATCGTACACGTATCCGCATACTATACATTCCCATTTTGCCATCTTATCATCTCCTATGGTCCTATGTGCATCCCGGGGAAGTAATCGTCGAACTGCTCGAAATCTTTCATCCTCTGCAGTTCCGATTCAAGGATCGCGTGATGATTCTGTTCCATGCCGGAGAGGTACTTCAAGGTTTCAACCACCTCGCCGTCGTGTCCTTCTTTGTCCGCGGTTTTGGCCATGTCCAAATACATGTCCCTAGCGGCGATCTCGGCCTCCATTGCCTGCTCGATGAGGTCGGATTCATCACTGTCTTCGTTGTACCTTATAAAGGGTATGGGCAAAGAGGTATTCTTCGGCATCTCCAGACCATCTCCTCCGGTCACCTTTCGGTACAGCATCCGTATGAAATCCTCGTGCTTTTGTTCCTCGTCGGCAAGAAATTTGAACCGGTCGCTGACCACAAAATTCTTGGCGTTCTTAGCCAGGAAATCGTAGACCTCCCTGCTGTTCTCCTCCGCTTTTGCCGCCATCTCCAACAACTCGCTCAGTTTCATCTCAGTTATTTCTTTCATTTTTTTTCCTCCTTTATATAATGTGACGCTTTCTTAGACAGAGTACCGCGTTTGACTTTATGATAGTACTCATAGGTCATCACTTCTTTTTCATCTTCTATGCTTGCATCCACAACGTTACCTATGTACAGCATATGGCTTCCAAGGTCAAGGGTCTTCATGACCTCGGCTTCTATGTACGCGACTGTGTGGTCTAAAACGATGGATACACCGGTAACGCCCTCTTTCGTTTCCAACCCCTCCATTTTATCCATGTCCCGACCTGACCTGAAGCCGAACGTACCTATCAAGGAAAGGGGGGTTTCCTTGGACAATATAGACACTGCGAAGGCGTCGCACTCGTCGATGCATTCCCGTGTAAAGTTATCCTCGTGTACGGATACCGCCAATCGAGGTGGATCCGAAGTAACCTGGAATGCCGAGTTGGCCATCTGACCGTTTTCCTTATCCCCGACCTTGGACGTTACTATGTACATCCCGTAGGATATCTTGTGCAGCGCTTTCGATTCCATGTTAACAATAGTCTTAAATACTACGAAGTATATAACCTTTTTGTACGAAGTACGTAACACAAATTGGGATTAATCGTACAAGGATGTATGAAAAAATGACAAATGTCGACGAAAGCGACCAAAAAATCATAGATATTCTTGTTTCTAACGCACGTACGCCCTTTACCGAGATAGCGAATATACTCGATGTCAGCGAAGGTACGGTACGGAAAAGAGTTCAGCGTTTGGAGTCCCGGGGAGTCATAAGGGGATACACAGTTGATATAGACCCGGGAAAGTTGGGATATCGGTGTATAACCTTACTCGGCCTTGATACCGAACCGGAGAATTTTTTAGACGCCGTCCATGCTTTGGCTGAATTCGAAGAAGTTAGGTGGGCGGCCAAATCCACCGGTGACCACATGATCATGGCCGAAGTCTGGACTAAAGACGATGCTGGACTGTCTTCTTTCATCGAAGAAAAGGTCTGTTCCATCAAAGGTGTCAAACGTATATGTCCGGCCATCATATTGGAAAAGATGAGACCATGCAAGTGATGGATATCTGTATCGATGCCGAGGGGGCCTTCGTTGAACGGAAGAACCGCTTCTTAGGTATTGTTGATATCCATGATAAAAACTCAAAAGTCCATGTTAGGGACCCGGGAAGATTGGAAGAATTACTGTATCCTGGTAATAGAGTTCTATTGGCAAAGGCAGCCGATCCTAACAGAAAAACAGCATGGGACCTGATCGCCGCAAGATACGAAGATGAATGGGTGCTGGTTAACTCAGGTTTCCATCCGCAAATAGCTCGCTGGGTTTTGGAAAACGAAAAGATAGATCCTTTCGGTATCACCGATGGTTGGCAGGGAGAGAAAACACTCGGGAACAGCCGTATAGATTTCTTCACGGAAACGGAAGTTTGTGAACTATGGGTCGAGGTCAAAGGCTGTACACTAGCCATGGGCGGCAAGGCACTGTTCCCGGATGCCCCCACTACCCGGGGAACCAGACACGTGCGGGAACTGATAAAGATTGTTGAGAAGGGGCACCGCGCGGGCTTACTAATTCTGGTCTTCCGCTCCGGCGCAAAGTGTTTTTCACCCTACCAGGAGAGAGATCCTGACTTTGCGGCATCCTTCCGAGAGGCGGTGGATGCGGGCGTGGAGGTGCGGCCCATCTGTTTTTCCTACGAAAACGGGGGACTATATTACAAAGGAAGATTGAACGTTTGTTGATCCATCCTAGATACTTGAATAGTTGTTTCCAGTCTCCGAAGTAATTATCCCTGAGATATCCGTCATCCAAGAGCTGGGACAGATATCCTTCAGAAACCCGAGTTCTCTTTTTCTACCTACGAACCTCATCCTATGGACGTATGCGTCCGTGGCAAGCAAATTTTTCTATTTTAGAATAGACTATTTCGGATTAGATATGTTAGAATACCTGAGCCTTGTGGCTTGATGCGGAAAAACACCGTCTATAGTTGAGGACATAGCGTTTTGTGAAAAAACTCATGTCCTTGAATATGTGTGGAGGATACGTGGAAGCTACCACTTCCACTATAACCGCAAAATATTTCTCACCCAACGAGGAAAGAGACCCGGTTTTACTGTAGCCTTCAAAAAAGCTGTGAGAGTCAGGGTTGAGATCCTCCTGATCGAGGGTTATGTACAAAGAAAAAAAAGGGAAGGGGGGTTTTATCTTTTTCTTCGTTTATAGGTGAATACCGCGGCAGTGATCATTGCCGCCATGGTTACTAATATACCCGGGTGTGGTATGCCATTATCCTCCGCTTTTATCTCGACCCATTGAGTGCTGAAGTGTTGGATATGGAACACGTACACAGCTGCATGACCCGCACTGGCATTTGAATTCTCCATTCCCTGGTAATTCACAGCATCGCTTACGGATATGTCTAGGTTCCCTTCAGCATCTGCAAGATGACGATCGGCAAAGGCCTTGTTTATCAGTATGGTCACATGATTGGTCGAGTTGCTGTCGGTGGCCTCTATCCTGAGTATATCGTCCTCAAAGGAGATGGCTACAGCGTCTACACCTCTTGGATCACCTGCATTCACGACCAATGCGGCCCAGGGCTCGTAGCCTTCAACCTTTAGGAAGGTTGCTGCACCGTAAGCGGCGGCATTCTCTGCTTCATCAGCGTATGCTTGTCCACCATCTACAGGCGGCTCGAAATCGTTAGGAGGCGACATCGCGGTCATCTCGATCCATTGGGTACTGAAATGTTCGATATGGAACACGTACACAGCCCCGTGGCCCGCACTGGCATTCGAGTTATCCGTTCCCTGGTAATTCACCGCATCGCTTACGGATATGTCCAGATTCCCTTCTGAATCGTCGAGATACTCGTCGGCGAAGTCCTTGTTTATGAGTATCGTGGCATGGTTGGTTGAGTTGCTGTCGGTGGCCTCTATCCTTAGTACACCGTCCTCAAAGGTAACCGTCACCGCATCGACACCTGCCGGGTCTCCAGCGTTAACCACCAGAGCGGCCCAGGGTTCGTATCCTTCTACCTTGATGAAGGTAGGTCCTCTGTAAGAAGCGGCCTCCTCCACGAACCCGATGAACTCATCTACCTCATCCATTGGAATTTCCGAAGCCGTAGGCATCATTGAATATCCCAATATCAATAAGGTAGATATTAGCACTATCATTGTTTTCGTGATCGATTTTCTTATCATCCTTATCACCTAACTATGTACTGCACGTTGATGGTTATAAGTATTGTTTAACAGAATTCGAACAAAAGTTAACTTTGTTTTCAGTAAAACACTCAAAGTGACAGCGATTCCCATATATCTATGAAATTATCGATTATATCCTTGGGAGGTCCGTACTTGATCAGTAAACCGGTGACCACGTTGGGCTCCGTTACCCTATATTTCCTACCATTTTTTTCCAGGATTCCCTTTTTCTGCATCTTTTTAAGATGATAAGAAAGTGTGGATGCAGGGATACCGAGTTCCTTTTTGATATCACTATGGGATACCGCCTTTCCCTTATTCAACATATAAACAACCACGGAGAGCGGTATCTCCTGTCTCAAGAAAGTGAGATACCGTTTATCTCTATGATCGACCCTTTTTTTCCCCTCTTTGGGATAGTATCTTTTATATTCATTTTCTTCGACCTCCTCCACCATCTCATACCTCTTCAACTGGCCGAGATGATATCTGGCCAGATTCATAGCTAGGTCAGTTCTCCTACTTATCTCCCTCATATGTAATCCGGGATACTCCTCGATTAGTTTGAATATTTTTTTTCTGCTCTCAATCTCCAACTCCGGTGTCGACATCGGGTTACCTCTTCAATAACGAGATATACAGTAGTAAAAGGATAATACAATCCAACACTGCGATAGGTATCAAAAACGGGTGCCAACTTTCTTTGGGAATGTTGAAGAGTGAATAGGTGAGCCACAACCCCTTAACAAAAAACAGTATGAATCCGATTGAAACCATCAGCAATTTTCCTTTTCTAGATCTGAAATAGGCCAAAAGAGATATGATCGAGAGGGTAAACGCCAGGATAGTAAGGATAGCGATGCTTATGTTGTATATCATGATCATGTGCAGTACACCTATGATAAGAAAAAGATTGTATTGATTTAATGTTTTCGGAGGAGATTAAGATGTGGGCAGGAATGATTTACAGACAATATGTGGATGAGAGGTAGTATTAGAAGGGGATCATATAGGGGATACCCAAAGCTGGAAGTAGGGCGTCTCCCCTATAGCTATTAGTCTACCGTTTCGGAGTTACGTATTAAAACACGTATTCTTCGTCCACCGTATCTTCGTCCACCGTATCTTCGTCCACCGTATCCTCGTCCACCGTATCCTCGTCCACCGTATCCTCGTCCACCGTATCCTCGTCCACCGTATCCTCGTCCACCGTATCCACACCAGGCGATGATATCAAGCGAGAATACACCACCACTAGAACGACGATTATTACCACTATTAGCAGGATCATCATGAAGAGATTCGTCCTGTATACTTCTATGGGATATTCTTCGAAGTTAACGGATTCACTGCTTTCCTCGGTCAAAGTAATTTGTCGGCTTTCAACCAGGTCCACGTTTGAAAGCAGGTAGGTAGTCCGTAGGCTGGCTACCAGTTCGTAATCTCCTCGGGCAGGAAGTCTGAATACATGCTCGCCTTCTTCTGTGTATCCAGTCCACATCATATCATCCGCGGATACTTTCAGGTGGACGTCATCCAGAGGTTCGCCTTTACGATCCTCCGTAACAACCGTCAAATAGTACACATCTACAGCAGCAGCATGGCTCCAGCTATTCTCACTGGAATCAACCTGTACATTCCCCTCGTATACCGAGGTTTTTAACCAATGTATCTCGATATCCCAGGAACCAACGGGGATTCTTATGGTTACGCGGCCAGATGCATCGGTATATCTAGCCTCGTATAGTTGAGGTGTGTCTGCGTAGGTCAATCGAACGTGTGCCGATTCAACAGGATGGTTCATGTCATCGGTTACCGTTACAGTTAGGTAGTACACCTCCGAGCTCACGACTATCCCGGTGTCGTCCTCAAGTTCGAAAGAATCTGCACCAACTAGTACGTCCTTCCAATACACGCTTAATTGCTGATATCCTCTGGGTAATCGGAATAGTATGTATCCATCCTCATCCGTGATTTGATCCGCGATGATGTTGTTGTCATCGGGTAGTTCTGAATGAGTTCCGATGGCCTTCGCATTTTCCACCGCTACCCCTTGCTGGTCTTCTACGGAGTAATCCACGTAATATATCTCAGTATCCAACAAGCGAGGCGAGTCCTCAAAGATATGTGAATCAACGGTTATCGTTTGGTTGTAAACCTGTATGCCTCTCCAGAAAATATCTATCTTGATCTCTCCGGGTGCACCTACGGGTGTGGGAACTCTCAAATTGATTGTGCCGTTCACGTCGGTTTCTCCACTTTCAAATTGATATCCATTCACATAGAACCGAAGTACGGCGGACTCCACAGAGATATTCCTGGAGTCGACTGATTGCAGTGTTACGTTGTAAACATCTGCCACTTCAATCAACAATGTGCCTGAAGAATCGAAGTTCAACTCTTGGTCATAGACCAAAACACTTTTCCAATTCAACGTTACTCGGTTTGTGGCATGTGGTATTCTCGCATAGCTGGTTCCATCCATGCAAGTTATATCGGTATGCATGAGAATGCTTCCATGGTATACATCCAATCTAGCGTCGCTGATTTCCTCTCCCAGATCGTCCTGTACTTGGAAATCAACATGGTACACCGGTACTGAGAAAGTTTCGGTACCATCCTGTTCCACAAATATGGTTTCGCTGTGAAGATGGATGGTCTTCCAATATATGTGGATATCCACATTTGTGCTGGGAAGGCGGACATCGGGTGCAACACCATCGTAACCCGTGGTAACACTATACAATATTTCTCCCCTATGATAGAGCTCGATGTATGCGTTCTCTAGATCCATTTCAAGATCGTCCACCACGTGAAGATCAATATAGTACACGCTGCATGCCAGCTTGATATACTCACTGGAGTCGATGACCAAGTTCTCGGAGTACACGTTCACTCCTCGCCATGCAGCGTCCACATCGAGGGTTTCACCGGGTAACCGCAGTGTAACTCTGCCGTTCTCATCGGTGGTACCAGACGTAAGCACTCCTACGTCGGCATGTGAAACGGTGATCCTTGCGTTTTCCAGGTCGTGATCCCGCCCATCCACAGCGTGGAACTCCACATGGTACACACGACATTCAATAACAATGCTATCCGCGGTCGGAACGTCGATGGTCTCTTCCGCAACATCGGTTCCTCTCCATGATACGGTGATATCATGAAGTCCGTTGGGTAATCTAAATGTGATCTCGCCGTTCATGTCCGAGTATCCCGAACTTACCAGTTCTTCGGTTTGCACGTTTACAGCAACGATCCTTGCGTTCTCCAGATCCAGTGCCAAATCGTCCACCATGTGCATGTCAACGTAGTAAACGCCGCACACCAGCTTGATATACCCGCTGGAGTCGATGACCTCGCTGTCGGAGTACACGTTCACACCTTTCCATACAACGTCCAGATCGAAGGTTTCACCGGGTAACCGCAGTGTAACTCTGCCGTTCTCATCGGTGGTACCGGACGTAAGTACTCCTACGTCGGCATGTGAAACGGTGATCCTTGCGTTTTCCAGGTCATGATCCATATCATCCACCGTATGGAACTCCACATGGTACACACGACATTCTATTACGGTAATATTTTCGGTCGTCGGCACATCGATGGTCTCTTCGGCAACATCTATATCCCTCCATGAAACGGTTATATCATGAAGTCCGTTGGGTAATCTGAATGTGATCCTGCCGTCCATGTTCGAATATCCCGATCTTACCAGTTCTCCGGTTTGAACGTTTACAGCAATGATCCTTGCGTTCTCCAGGTCCAGTGCCAAGTCGTCCACCAAGTGCAGGTCAACGTAGTACACACTGCATGCCAGCTTGATATACTCGCTGGAGTCGATGACTAAATTCTCAGAATACACGTTCACACCTCTCCATTCAACGTTCACTTCAAGGGTTTCACCGGGTAACCGCGTTGTAACTCTACCGCCTTCATCTGTGATACCGGACGTAAGCACTCCTACGTCGGTATGTGAAACGGTGATCCGGGCGTTGGTAAGGTTGTAATCCATATCATCCACCGTATGGAACTCCACATGGTACACACGACATTCTATTACGGTAATATTTTCGGTCGTCGGCACATCGATGGTCTCTTCGGCAACATCTATATCCCTCCATGATACGGTTAT
>JAWOAU010000065.1:0-8915 GCA_046498385.1 Thermoplasmata archaeon
CCCACGATATCGCAGAGATTGGCGATCTCGTTAATGAAGGTGATCTTTGTCGCCAGAAAGGCGTTCGAGGCATATTTGATGATCTCCGCGCTTTCGATGTTGGTCTCGACATAGGGCACCGTGCGCATGAGCAGCGCGTGATAGACGTCCTTCATGATCTCGCGGGCCTTGTGGCTCCGCGTTCCCACCACCACGCGGTCGCTATAAGAAAAGCATTGACGAGAGGGGGCCAAAGGCATCACAGCCACGCATCAAGCACCTTTATAACCATTGGGACGGTGCAGGGCTACTGCTTGAGCTGGGCGAAGATGAAAAGGGCGGCTGGTTCCTGAGTAAGCTGGGACGGCATACGATAGGACGTGACGTGCTGACAATGTACGATGACGGGCTGATCACCGAACACAGCCACGGCTTTGAGGTGATGAAAACAGGAGAGGACAGGATCGAAGACAAAGAGGTCCGTGTCATAAAGGAGGGTGTGCTGTGGGAGGTAACATCACTGGATAAGTGGGGAGCAAACCAGAATACACCTGTTATTAAGAGCAAGGACGATTATAACTACTGGATAAAGAAACTCGACAAGCTGCAAAAAGCATTTGCTTCAGGTAATTACAGCGATGAGGCATTTGAGTTATTGGAATTGCAGCTCAAACAGATACAGCAAATTTTCACAGAATTTGAGATAAAGAACTCGAGGGGATGAACGATAATCTCATGAGGAGTATCAAAGAGGAAAATCGCGAGAACTTGGCTCCTTTATCCTATATACTAGAAAGTATCTCCCGTACAGGTTCTTACGCTGCGGACATCTCTGAGATCAGTATAAACTATATCATGTCGGATTAGTATCATCGCCCTTGAATCCACGGTTGCGGCCGTTATCTATAGATATCACTCGCTCTTCGGGCTGGCCTTCACCACGGCAACCGTGGCCTTGCTGTGCTTGATCACCCTTTCAGTAGTACTTCCCAAAAAGATGGACGATAGACCAGACCACCCATGGGAGGACATGTAAATGACGTCATCCTCATCCGCCAGCTTATTTATCTCTTGATGGGGGATACCATCAACTACCTTCGTCTTCAACGATACGCCTATCTTTTTTGCCCTTTCCTCGACGGTTTTAAGATGGTTTTTTCCCTGCTTTATCAGTCCCTCCCGAATCAACTCTCTGTCGAAGCTTTCCAGCCCGCCTAGTTCATTGCCCGCAAAGGTAAGTGAATAACTACTAGGGTTTATCACGTACACCGCTACCGCCGGTATGTCATAAAGTTTGGCGGCCCGGAGCCCCTCTTCCACACCAAGATACGATAATTCGGAACCGTCCGTCGGTACCACTACTTTTCCATACATGTACATCCTATCATATCCCAACACTGTAAACGTTTCGGTGGTTCACTCCTTTGCCTTGACTACAGCTACGGTAGCCTTTGTATGTTTTAGTACTCTGTCCGTGGTACTACCCATGAATATATACGAAAAACCGGTTCTTCCGTGGGAGGATATGTAAATTATATCGTTTTCACCGGCCAGTTTGTTTATCTCTTCGTAGGGTTCGCCTTCCGCTAATTTCATATCAAGATCGACCCCCATTTCATCAGCTTTTTTCTTGATCCTCTTTAAGGCTTCCAAACCCTGTTTTCTGAAGGAATCCGTGAGGAACTTCTTCGTATCGTATCCGATGCCCGCCATGCGCGCCTGAGAGTGTATTTCTGGCTTTATCACGTATACGGCTACCGCAGGTATATTCAAAGTTCTAGCGGCCTTCAACCCGGCTTTGATCCCTACAAAGGACAATTTCGAGCCATCGGTAGGTAAGATCACTTTCCCATACATACATATGATATGTAACTCGACCGATGTAAACATTTCTGTCCCCTGCCACCAAACTTTGATACACGCCGTGAAACAGGCGAAGGATGAGAATATGAGACTTATGAATGACCATCGAACATCACTGATGTCTCACCATGGTTGAGTGTGACCCTTTCGTACGGTATATTTTCGTGAGTAGTTCACTTGTGGATCACAGGATCTATCGTGGAAGGGTCACCGTTCTACCCTGTATCTGATGGATATGTGACCCGTCTCCTTGATCTCCCCTTCTACGAACTGAAGAGACCGGGGCCACTCGTTCTCTCCCAGGTCAGGGGAAGCAAAGAGAGTAGGGGTGTGGAACCCCCCAATGATTACAGGATTGAAACGAATATATACCTCATCCAGTATCCCTTTTTTGAGCAGTGCACCGGAGAGTCTACCGCCGGAACTTGTGAGGACGGTTTTCACGTTGAGCTTTTCCTTCATCTTTTCGAGGAACTGTTCCAGTTCCACCCTATCTTCACCGGCCATCAGATAAGGTATATTGGAATCTCGGAGGAACTGCAGGTATTCCAGAGGTACACCCCTGGATACCAGATGGAGCATGGGTTTGTCTTCTTCACCGGTATAACCGCCTCTCACCCTTCCCCGTCCATCAACTACCGCAAGCCAACCGTTCTCCCCGATTGGTTCACTATCTCTTCGGGAAGAAAGTCATGGTATAGTTCATCCCAGTCTCCCGGGAAGGATTCCAGCTCCCGGAGTTCTTTTTCTTTCACCAGCATGTTGCTGCATTCCATGAAAACATCTACATCATGCTTTTTCGCCAGGTCGGTGTACAGGTCCTCTCACTCATCCCGAGTAGCAAGTACATCGTCCCGTTCGTCCATATCCATGAGTGTCCTATCGGGTCCCAGTGATATGCGACCGTCCAGGGAGGCGGAAACTACCAAGATCACATAAGGTTCTTTCATGCTGGTCATATCAGAACATGGGTATTTAAAATCAATGTTTATGCATATAAATTATTATCCATGGTATAGATCGGATCGAGAGAATGTATCTGCTCAATAGCCGTGCGAGTTTTCAAAACGGTCTTCCCGACCTGTGTACATCATTTCAATCAGTTCATCCATTTCCATTTCTTCATATCCCCAGGAAGAAGTTCCAGTGCCGGAGCCTCTGTAATCTATGATGAATGCAGGGACAGGGTGATCACGGGAACCGTCCCGAAAACGATGTAGGATCTCTCCGACTAACCACCGATGGTTATAGGATGCAATTTTTTGATAAACTTCCTCGCTCATGATGATATGAACGACAGTATACAATATGAACCGTTACAACGGCCATGAATGTGTATTTTTCGCCCTTTATGTCGGGTAGGAAAAGGGGATATATCATTCGTTTTACCCTTCTGGCATAGCTATGGTAGCCATAAACACCTTTTTATGTAAACCGCCCCAAAAGATCATATATGTATTTCATCGATTTATTTGGTACTTTTGATCATCGTTATGGTAAACGATCAAAAAACAACATACCTAAAACCTCCTCCGGGAAAGAACATAAATAACGGTTGCATAATGCTAGATGGTGATACGAAAGTCCTTGAGACTCAGGCTTATGGTGATCGTAATATCCGTTCTCATACTACTGTTACTGTTCGTCTGGCATGGTTCTCTGGAACCTGACCCGGATGTGAACAGATATCCGAAGGAGAAAGATATCATCGGTCAGCCCAGTACGTACATCGGAGAAAAGGTAGTTGTCGGTGGAGAGGTGGTGTCCACAAATCCCCTGATCATGGAGATAGAGTGGGGTGACGATACCATGGAGCTACTGATAACTGGAGTGCAGGAAGAGCCTAAAGAAGGGGACAGACTCACCGTTTTCGGTACACTTGAAGAAGAACATACCGTCCATGCGTCGGAACACGTGGTTCAGCCCTTTATGAACTACGTGTACATGTATGCGGTTTCGTTCGTGGCTGCTGCGTGGGTCGCATACCGGATGATCAAACAGTTCTCGTGGGACGGTGACGACAAGATGTTCGAACCGAAGGAGGACGACCATGGCTGACCTTCTCAGCCACGTACTGGTTGCGTACTCCCTAGGAACTATTTTATCGTGGAGATACAAAGATATAAAAAAGCATCATATCACATTTCTCATGATCGGAGCAGCACTGCCCGACCTTACAAGGATCGCATTGATAATAGACCCTGGTCGGGTGGGATGGATCACCTTCAACTTCTTCCCCCTTCACACCGTCATCGGTGTCGGGATAACGGCCACCATCCTCAGCACCATGGTGAAGGACGATCTGGCCCTTCCTTTCCTGTTCTCGGGTGCCCTCACACATCTTTTCCTGGATTCCCTCCTCATAAATGTAACCGGTCATTCATATCCCATGTTCTGGCCGGTAACTGCCTACGCCCCTCCAACCCCCGGGCTGTACCTTAGTACGGATGTTGGGACTGCGATGATAGCCGGTGCCGCAGCTATCCTGGTCTGGACCTTTCACCGGAAAAAATTATAAACGATACTCTCTTTAAGGAAGATAAACCAGGTGAATACGATGGTTAAAAAAGCGATAGTACTGGCTGCCGGTGTAGGGACCCGACTGAAGCCCATAACAGACGCCATACCCAAGGAGATGATCAGGGTCGGTAAAAAGCCCGCCATAGAGCACGTACTAGAGGTATTGAAGGCCGGGGGAATCGAGGACGTGCTCATCATCGTAGGCTGGAAAAAGCATGCATTGGTGGACTATTTGGGATCGGGTAAAAGATTGGGGCTAAAGATATACTTCAGGATGCAGGAAGAACCGAAGGGTACCGCCCATGCGGTGTCTCTGGGTGACGATTTCATAGGTGATGAAGATTTCGTCGTGATGTACGGCGACAATTACATCACCCCCTACGATACCATGGAACATATAGTGGATTTTCACAAGAAGAAGGGAAGTCGGGCTACTTTGGTGTTGAATCCGGTGGAAGACCCAAGGAGGTTCGGGGTGGTGAAGATGGATAAAGATAACCAGATACACTGCATGATAGAGAAGCCCACCTGGGAGGAAGCGGAGCCCTACAGGGTTAACGACCACTGGCTGAACATAGCCGGTCTCATGGTACTCAATTCAGATATATTCAGATACATACGTCGAACCGAGCCCGGTAAGAAAGGAGAGATCTGGCTAACCGATTCCATCGAGTTGATGAGGCAGGATAAAAACGCCATATACGGATACATATTCACCGGAAAGCGGTTCGATATAGGTACTTTTGAATCCCTGCGGGAAGCAGATAAGCTGGAGATGGAGCGGGTTGCCGAAGAGGGTTCATAACCATGAAGAACAGCGATGTGGAGATATCCCTGGAATTGTACATATACATGTTGGGTAGATGTGATCCCAACAAATGCACAGCCCGCCGACTTGTAGATAAAGGCTTTGCTAAACGATTGAAACATAAGCAGCAGCTGGGTTCAGGGGGGATATATCTTACACCGCTTTCGGACAAGGCCCTGTCTCCTGAAGATTTAAAAGAAGCAGAAAAAGGCGGTTTGAAGGCCATAGACTGTACGTGGAGGGACGAGCATAAGATCCCCACATACCTTAACGGCAGAGCGCTCCCCTACCTGGTTGCGGCGAACCCGGTAAACTACGGCAGACCGTTCAAGCTCTCCACCGCAGAAGCACTGTCCGCCGCACTGTACATATTGGGGCTAAAAGAGGATGCACGGGAGATGATATCGGCCTTCAGGTGGGGAGAACACTTCTTGGAACTGAACGCCGAGCCACTGGATAGATATGAAAAAGCGGAGAACAGCAAAGAGATTGTAGAGATACAAAAAGATTATCTCTGAATACCCTCCAGCATGTTGGGTATTCCGTCCCGAATAAGATATGTTAAGCTGCAGCAGCCGCAGTTAAGTTCTCCCCTTTCTATCTCTCCTTTCTTTTGTTCCTCCACCTTTAGTTCTAACTCTCCTTTACAGTGGGGACAGCGCAGTATTTCCATCAATTCCCTTTTCATGATAACGTTAAAGAGATATGCGGTATAACATTTTTTCCATGCCCGCATTTTTGATTTCTTCAGCTGATTATAAAATCCAATAATTTTTTTTACTTGTTACGTCTTTTTCCTTCTATATGTGGGATCACAAGAAGCTCATGTTGTTCAGGTTCTCGGCCTACGGTTTTCTGAAGAATCTAAAGTTTTTTGAGCCTTTCTTGTATCTGTTCTTCCTGGCTAACGGATTAAGTTTTACCCAGATAGGTATACTGATCGGTATACGAGAGGGTCTCACTTTACTTTTGGAGATGCCGACAGGGGTCATCGCCGATATATCTGGTAGAAGGTTGGCTATGTCCCTAGCTTTTGGATCTTACATAATCTCCTTCACCATATTTTACTATTTTAGCTCATTTTGGATATTCGCAGGTGCTATGATTTTTTTTGCCATGGGGGAAACCTTCCGTTCGGGCACCCACAAGTCAATGATAATGCAGCATCTAGACGAAGAAGGTATGGCTGAGAAGAAAGTGGAGTACTACGGTAAAACCCGGTCAGCCTCTAGGCTCGGTTCCGCTTTGTCAGCGGTTTTAGCAGGGATCATAGTTTACTATTTCCAGAGCTATAACATAATATTTCTGGTGACCATCGTACCTTACACCATGGCATTCATATTGATGCTCACATACCCGAAGGAACTGGATGGCGAACCCTCCGGAGCATCTATAAAAAATGCTTGGGATCATGTGAAAGATAGTTTTCGCCAGTTGGTTAACTATCCCGCTCTAAGTAGAATGCTGGTGAACGCGTCCATATATGATTCATTCTTCAAGATCTCAAAAGATTATTTGTCCCCTATCGTAGAGAGCTTCGCCTTGACCTTACCTTTACTGCTCTTCATCGAAGTACCTGAACAGCGAACTGCCATGCTGGTAGGCGTGATATATTTCTTTGTCTATATGAATAGTTTCATTTCCTCGAGGAAATCCGTATCACTGATGAAAAGGGTGGGGGATATGGCCAGAGCTCTGAACATTCTTTACTTCATTATGGCTTCGGCCTTTATGCTAGTTGCAATATTCCTTCTCTTAGACTTGATGATATTCTCAATAGCCGCCTTTTTCTTTTTCTTCACCCTTTATAATTTGAGAAAACCGATGGTTGTGGGTTTCCTCGGTGACGTCATTGAACCCAAAACTAGAGCCACCCTACTCAGCGGTGAGAACCAACTCAGATCAGTAGTAGGTATAATAATCGCACCGGTAATGGGATATCTAGCGGACACCATAGGTATCAGCGCAGCCTTCTTTTTCGGCGCTATCGTTCTATCATCTGTAGGTATGATCCTACCCATAATCGATACAACCCGTAGAAATAAGAAGCGGGATTGAACCAGCTGTTAAACAAGGTAGCTATGGTACTAAATCATAACTATGTTCGGCTTCCGCACATTTTTTGGACGAAAATGTTTCGAAAATTGTACCAAAACATATATACAACATATAACGAATTACTATTGTATATGTTCTTTATTACCCCCTAGAGGAATGATACATGGAAGAAAAAAATAACACTAGTTCAGACGGAATCACCACCCTAATGACCGTCCCATCCATAGGTGAACTAACCGCTAGGGTTTTGGTTAAAGAGGGGTATGAAGACATTAAATCCTTAGAAGACGCTGGAGCCGAAAGGATAACTAAATTGGAATGCATAGATGAGGAAAAGGTAAAGAAAATTTTTAACGAGATACGAGGGGTCATGGATGGTTCGATCGATATTGTTTCCGAGTTCATATGTCCCAAATGCGGCGTTATCGTGATGCTTTCCCTTGATGTTTGTCCCGAATGCGGCGCCGATTTCGCATCCATGGAAGAACAGGTGTTTTTACCAGGGGGTATACTCCTTGACGACCCCCTGGAAACTCTTGCGGAGTACGACGTGAAGATAGCAGATGGTAAAGACGACGAGGACGTATGGTTTGGAAGGGCGTGCATACTGGAAAGCATGGGGGCATATGAAGCGGCCTATGAATCCTATGACAATGTCATTGAGTTCGATCCTCTCTATGACCAAATATGGAATGCAAAGGCCCGTTTAGCCATGAAGCTGGGTAAGATGAACGAAGCCGCTAAAGCCTACAAATTGGCAGTGAATTCCAGGATGGATGGATTAGAAGTACTGCAGGATCTGTATACCAGCGAAGCACCCCCGGAGGAGGTACAACCTACTAAGGAGCATTCCATCGATGTCCAGGAGGTCGAAGAGACCATCGGTAAAGCTAGGGCTGAAATAGCTCGACTCAAAGGAAAAACAAGCCATATAGAAAACCTGCAAGAACTTCTGTCAAAGGCTTCAGCTGCCCGGAATAATGACGAACGTGAAAAGGCGGTGCAGCTAGCTAAGGAGGTTTTAAAGAAAGCTGCCCTGATGGATGATATCTTACCATTGTTAGAAGAGATAGAAGAAAAATTTTATCACTTCGAGGATGACGAGGAGTCATTAGAATCGTATTACAACCAATTTCAGGAATTGATACAGGATCTTAAGGACGGACATTTTCAAGAGGTCCTAGATAAAGCAAAAAAAGTTCTATCAGATATGGATGAAAGGCTATCAGATAAAGACACCCTTAGTGTGGAGAAAGAAGAAATTCTCACCGAGGAAAAAGAGGAAGAGGAGATAGAAGAAATCCTCTCCGATGCAAGGAGGGCTTTGGCGGATGCCAGGGAGACTGGAATTAATTTAGACAATATAAAGGAAAATCTGAAAGAGGGGTTGGCTGCAAAAAAGAAAGGATCTCTTCAAGAAGCTAGGGAGAAGATAAAGAAAGTGTTGGATGATTCCCAAGCGGTGGTTCAAACATTTGAGGTTTTGGATAAGGGTAAAAACATGATCGGGCGTATGAGAGAAGCTGGGCTGGTGTTCGACACTCATCTTAATAAATTGAAAAAATCCAAAACTCTCGCCGATAAAGGTAGTTACCAGGAATCCATCACTCTAGCCCAAGTGGCTGTAGAAGAAATGGAAGAGGACCTCTCACCTGAAGGAGAGGAAGAAGAAGTAGAAGTGGAGGAA
>JAWOAU010000099.1:0-43885 GCA_046498385.1 Thermoplasmata archaeon
ATCAGATATTTCAATACAGAATCCGTGTCCCCTTTCTTGTGGAAGGTTATGCCAGATTTTGTGGTATAAAATCCATATTTATCTGACATCTCTTTGAGGAACTTCTTCGAGATAAAATATCCGTGGCGATGTGTGATCGACGGTATTATCATTCCTCGAAAGTATGTTGGGATGTAGTTCTCATGTTTAGAATCAATCGCTCGGAAAAACGCTTTCCGAGAGATGATTCCTTCTCTGTTGATCTTACGCAAAAGCCTTTTATATCTGATAGGTGCTTTTCTTCTTTGCATTTGAAACATGTGGGTAATGGAAACGGGGTTTAAAAACCCCTCGTTCCAACCCACATAATACTTATAACCTTGCAAGCATTCTACACCCTAATAATACTAGAACGAACACCCGTAGGCATTCTCGGATTGACATCCCTGCACAAAACAGATTAACTTCATCATGGATTGACACCTTAGATGGATATAAAAATTCGAAAACTTGGTAAGAAGTATTTGAACGATGCGGCGGAAATTACCTGGAATACATATATTCGGGAAAAGGAGGCAGTTCCATGTCTGCCTATGAAGCAAGATTACAGAGATGAATTCCGGGAGCGACTCACGGATTTATTTACCGAAGGTACCGGTGTGGTTGCCATCTCAGATAACAGACTGGTGGGATTTCTCGGCGGCTACGAGGTCAAGGAGCTTCTAGGAACACGGACTGGGGTGTACTGTCCGGTATACGGACATGGTGCCCCATGCTCGAATAGGGAATATGTCTACCAGAAGATGTACATGCATGCTGCGGAACTATGGGTGAAAAAAGAGATGTTCGATCATCTTGTAACCGTGTACGCACACGATGAGGAAGTTGTGGATACGTGGTTTTGGATGGGTTTCGGTCTTCGCGGTGTGGATGCCATATGTGAAGTGTCCGTTAACCATGAAAAGAACTTCGATATAGTAAAAGCGGATATGGACGATATAAGCGGTTTGGCGGAACTACATAGAAAACACAATCTTTACTACAGAAACTCACCGATTTTCATGCCAAGCAAAGATGAGGACCCTATCAAAGATCTAGGTGATTGGCTGAAAAATAAAGACCATCACCTATGGATGGCTTATAACGATGAAAAACCCCTTGGCTACATAAGAATTCAACCCTCTGGTGAGTCATTGTTCTCAAGGCATCCGGACATGATGAACATAACTGGTGCCTACGTGGACGAAAGTTACAGAAGATCAGGAATAGGTCGGGAATTGTTGAACGAGGTCCAAAGGTGGCTTCAAGAGTACGGCTATTCACTGCTGGGTGTGGATTTTGAATCCATCAACCCTACCGGTAGCAACTTTTGGCGTAAATATTTTACACCTTACACATACAGTTTGTCGAGATGCATCTGGGGTTAACTTCCGTGGAGTAAGTTACGGACATATTAAGTACGTTCCCGACAGGACCTTTGGATAAATGATAAGGATGTGCCGAATTGTCATCCCATATTGAAACGGAAGTTCATGACGGCAGCTTTTTCTCTTCCATCATTTCCCTGAATTCATCTTCCTTTATGATGGTGGTACCTTGTTCCCTAGCTTTATCCAGTTTGGAGCCCGGGTTATCACCTACTACTAAGTAGTCCGTAGCACCACTGACGACAGATGTAACCCTGCCTCCGTACTTTTGTATCAACTTCCCTGCTTCGTCCCTCGTAAAATTCTCCAGAGCACCGGTGAGTACGAACTTTTTACTCTCCAGGAAACGGTCTACATCCTCACCCCCTTCAGATTCCATCTTCACTCCTGCTTTTTTTAATTCTTCTATCATCTTACGGTTATTTTCTTCCTGGAAAAAGGATACAATGCTTTCGGCGATCTTCGGTCCTATCTCTTCGATCTCTTTTAGTTCCTCCCGATCTGCCTCTATTATATCATCCATGGAGTCATAATGGGATGCTAGAACATCTGCTACATGACTGCCGACGTACTTTATGCCCAACCCGAAGATAACCCGTTCCAGTCCCTGTTCCTTACTATCTTCGATGGCTTTCAAAATGTTCCTGGTGGATCTTTCAGCCATCCTTTCAACGCTATTGAGCTGGATCTTACCGAGTTTGTAGAGGTCGGACATACTGTTCACCGATTTCTTCTCAACCAGCTTACTCAGTAATTTAGGCCCCATCCCCTCGATATCCATGGCACTCCTACCACACCAGTGTTCTAACCTCTGTTTCACCTGTGCAGGACACTGGGCGTTGACACATCTTCGAGCCACTTCTTCGCCGAATCTTTTCGCATCGCTACCGCATACCGGGCACTCCCTGGGAAACTCGAACCGCTTTTCAGACCCATCTCTTTTTTCTCGGACCACCTTGACCACCTGTGGAATTATCTCTCCCGCTTTCTCCACAAGAACTGTATCGCCGATACGCACATCCTTTCTCTCGAGCTCGTCCTCGTTATGTAAAGATGCCCTCTGCACCTCCGTACCGGAGAGCGGTACCGGCTCCAGTACCGCAATAGGTGTAAGCTTTCCAGTCCTTCCAACCTGCACCTCTATGTCCTTTACCTTTGTGGTTTTTCTCACGGCTGGGTACTTGTATGCTATAGCCCAACGTGGACTTTTAGAGGTTGCCCCCAGTTTACTCTGAGCATCTAGGTTATTAACCTTAACCACCATCCCGTCTATCTCGTAGTTTAATTTTTCTTTTTTCTCTTCCCACTCATCTATGTGATCTATGACCTCATCTATTCCCTTCAATTTAGAGATATGCTCATTGATCTTGAAACCCGCTTTTTTCATCTCTTCCATGGTTTCCCAGTGAGTTTCAAACTCATTTTTTTCGTGATAGCTGAGTGTGTAGATGAATATATCGAGAGGGCGAGATGCGGCCACTTTCGGGTCCTTGTTTCTCACCGTACCGGCTGCCGCATTTCTGGGATTTGCAAAGGGTTCTTCACCCTTCTCAACCCTACACTTATTCATCTCGTCGAATTCACTACGGGGCATGTAAACTTCCCCCCTCACCTCCACCTTTGATAGTGAAGTCTCTTTATTCAATCTCAGAGGGATCGAGTGTATGGTTTTCAGATTCGGAGTTATATCCTCCCCTTGCTCACCGTCTCCTCTGGTAGCTCCTCTTCTGAACGTTTTATCTTCATAATAGAGAGCAACTCCCAGGCCATCGTTCTTGGGCTCCACCACGTATTCGATTTCATCAACGTCCAGCCCTCTTCGAACTCTTCCATCGAATTCCTTCAATTCATCATGGTTGTATGTGTTATCCAAGCTGAGCATCTTAGACAGATGTTCCACGGTTTCGAACTCTTCTATCTCTAAGGAGGGAACACGCTGGGTCGGAGAATCGGGGGTGATCAATTCAGGATATCGTTCTTCGATCTCTTCCAGCTCTTTTACCAGCATATCGTACTCGTGATCACTGATTACCGGATCATCCAAAACATAGTAACGATGATCATGATATCGTATCTCCTCTCTCAACTCCTCAGCCCGTTTTTTCGCTTCTTCCTTTTGATTCATCATTCTACCCCGATATACTTCATCAGATCATCGATGCCCTTCGTATTGAGCAGGTTTTCTTTTTCTAACCATGCTCTACGTGCCACTCCGACTCCGTACTTCATGAAATGCAGATGTTGTAAACCGTGGGCATCTGTTCCCAGAGAAATCGTAACCCCTCTTTCCATGGCTTCACGTGCATCTAGGGAATCCAGATCTAAACGCTGAGGAAAGGCATTTATCTCAAGGGCAACATCGTAGTCCACGGCTGCATCTATCACCTTTGTCAGATTTATCTCATAAGGTTCTCGCTCGCCTATCTTCTTACCGGTCGGGTGGGCGAATATATCAACCAAGCCCGTGCTGAATGCATCGATTATACGTTCGGTTTGAACCTCTGAACTTAAGCTGAAGTTGGAATGGACCGCTGCCAGTACCAAGTCGAGATGTTCCAACGTATCCGTTTGTAGATCCAGTGAACCGTCCTTGAGTATATCCACCTCCATACCAGCCAGTACGGTGAGATCCAGCTCCTTGTTCGCTTGGTCGATCTCCTCTTGTCTCGAAACCACTTCTTCCTCGTTCAAACCTCCAGCCACGCTCAGACTTTGGGTGTGGTCTGTAATCGCTATGTAATCGTAGCCCATATCCTGAGCCTCTTCAGCCATCTCCATTATAGTATTCTGTCCATCGCTCCAGTTAGAGTGCATCTGTAAGTCGCCTTTTATATCTTCCAGTGTTATCAGTTCCGGCAGCTTCCCCTCCTTGGAAGCGTCGATCTCACCACGATCCTCTCTGAGCTCTGGCGGTATCCAGTTCATACCGAGTGCCTCGTATATACCTTCCTCACTCTCACCCGCTACCGCCTTTTTCTCCTCGAACAGACCGTACTCGTTGAGTTTATAACCCTTTTCGATAGCGATCTGTCTGACCTTTACGTTGTGTTCCTTGGAACCAGTGAAGTACTGAAGGGCCGCGCCGAAGTTTTCTTTTTCAACCACCCTTAGATCCGCCTGAATACCGTTTTCAAATAGTATGCTGGTTTTGGTATCACCTCTCATGAGTACTTCGTTGATATTCGGATGAGATACGAAGGCATCCATTATCTCATGGGGCTCTCCGGTGGTTAAAATATCTATGTCGCCTATAGTCTCTTTCCATCTCCTCAGACTGCCGGCCTTTTCAAGTCGTTCCGCCGCAGACTCTAAAAGCTCGATCAGTTCATCAGCCAGCGGCACAATTTCGTTCATAAGGTGCCTTCCTGAGACCTTGTCTAGCATGTTTATACCGTTGAGTATTTTCTCTTCGGTCTTGGCACCGAAGCCTTCCAGTTCCCGTATCCTTTTTTCTTCCACCGCAGTCTTTAGCTCCGTCAGATCGGTTATATCCAGCTCTTCGTACATCTGTTTGGCTTTATTTGGTCCTATGCCGGGCACTCTCATTATATCCAGCAACCCCTCTGGTATTTCCTCTTTGAGGTTATCTAAGTATTCAAGAGAACCGGTTTCGATGATCTCGGATATTTTTTCTTCCAGTGCTTTACCTATACCTTCTATATCCCTGAGAGTACCTTCCTCATAGTACGTCAGTATATCTTTCTTCATTGAGTCGATGGTACGGGCGGCCTTCTGATATGCACGTGACCTAAATGTATGTCCCTGGAGTTCCAGTAGTTTAGCCACTTCGTAGAAAATATCTGCTATCTTTTTGTTTATCAAATTATTCACCTCTTAATGATTTTCATATATGGCCCCTGATGACGTCGGTATACTTTACACATGTTTTCACTTTGATCCTGCTGGGCAGTCCGCGCTTCTCTTGTATATCCCGGTCGGTATTGTTCGAAGTTCCAGCAAGTTATCAAAATAAACCAAGGATTATATGCTTTTCCATGCTCGAACCTTTCAAATTATAGCGGAAAACACAATTTCTTTACAATTCGTTGAGCCCCGTACCTATCGGGTCAGCCTCTGCCTGCAAGATGTTCATCTCGGCATTAGGATATTTCTGTTCCTTATCTAGATAACCCGTCAAAGCAATTGCGGATAAAAAACAAGGCATACCGCTGCGAACATGAAGATATTCTCTCCGAATCCCTCTCCCATTTTCAATATGTTCACAGATAATATACATTATTGTACAGCCCAGAACATCAGTCCCAGAATCGCTTGGTCCTTGCATACTGTATCTCTGCTCTGAGAAGGGCCTTCAGGAATTCAAAATCATCCCGGTGCTGTTTAGCTAAAATCCTAGCCGCCTTACCGTGCCCGACCCCTCGTGCAGCAAGTGCCAGTGCGGCCCGATGCTTATATACCCTAGCTAGATTCGCCAGCTTGTAGAACTCTCGAAGAGTTTTTTTTTCCTGGGACGACATCTTATCCGTTGGCTTTTTTAGTATGGATGAATCATGATACCTGCTCAGGGGAGCGACCATGGACGAACCACACACCATACAGCGCGGCTTACGGATATCCTTTACCATCCGCCTTCTTCCACTTCTGCATTTCATACACTTTAGATAAAGGGTTTCTGACTCAAGCCGTTCTCTGAAGGAATCCAAGACCGCCCGGCTTACCCTGCTGGTATCCATCAATTCCATATGCTTCTCTAAGCCTGCTTCTCCCATAGGTGATAAACCCGAAAGCGATGTGATCACCTCTATTTCTCCCCCTTGAATTCTTTGCATCACCTTTTCGGTTGACACAATATCCAGATTATCCCTGAATACCTTGTCTAAAGCCTCTTGATACATAGGTGTATTTTCAAAGGTCTCCATCAAGGGGTCCAGTGAAAGAGAGCGGTAATCGACATCTTTCCTTACGGCTCCGAACTTTTTTGCAACGTGTAAAAATCTCCATCTGAAAAAAGAAGACCGTTTTATCGCCTTCCTAAGTAATCCTTCCAAATGAAGGGGATCGGTTTCTGTTAATATCTCCTCGATCATCGAGGGAGGGGCCCTCCGCGGGAGCTTTATCATTATGCGGTAGGGGTCGGTATGTACGGCAACACTTTCTCCCAAACGGGCGGAGAGTAACGCGGCTATCAAACGTCCAAACGTTTCGTTAACTTTGCTTCCGAAGCATCCGTTGACCACTGCGGTATCCGCCTGCATCTCTATCACTATCTGCGTCGCCGTGGCTCTAGGTAAGTCTTTTTGAGAATCCAGGTATTCTTGAAACTGTTTTTTTGCATCCTTATCTACGAACTCGTAATCTTCGACACCTTTTTCCCTCAACCCTCCGACGTTTTGAGAAACCTCAAATGGAACTGGAATATCCTCACCCGACCAATCCGGTATTCGTCCTAAATCTGCCACAGGTTGAGCTATAACGGATTCCTCCTCGATATCTATTACCTTCCAAGCTTTTCCCTGAAGCGTGACAACCCCTCCAAGTTCTATATTGCTGGCAACGAAACTTTCATCCAGTGTTCCAACTATCGCGTTCTTTGATATATCCTTTAATAGAAAGGTTTTCTCATCAGGTATCATGGATATGTTATCGTAGAAATATCTTAGTGACGAACGACGCTTACCCAGGGTTTCCTCTTCCTTCCAAATGACCCTTATCTCAGCAAGCTGTTCCACCATATCACCATACTCATTCCATGATAGGTCTCGGAATGGATAAGCTCTCTTTGCCATCTTGTAAAAACTCGGCATGTCCACACGGCGCTCGGAGTGGACGGCGGATATAAGTTGATTGGATAGAACGCTCATAGGCTTTTCCGGTATCTCCGTAGACTCTAACTCTCTTTTCAGTGTGCGTTCGGCGATCACGGTGGATTCGGCTATATCGTCCTCTAGTGTGGTGAGCACTACGCCTTTGGAGGTTAGACCGATACTGTGTCCGGAACGCCCCACACGCTGTACCAACCGGGTCACCTGTCGCGGCGACTGATACTGGATAACAAGGTCGGTCTCACCTAGGTCCAAACCCAATTCCATGGAAGATGTGCATATGATGGCCTTTAGTTCTCCTTCTTTGAAACGCTCTTCCACATCCATCCTCGCTTCCTTGGAGAGAGAGCCGTGATGCACACCGATAGGATAATCCGACAGCCATAGGTGAAAGCAGGAGGTCAAAGACTCGGCGGCATCCCGTGTATTCACGAATATAAGTGTGGAACGATGAGAGTCGATCAATTCCCTGCATACCCTGAGTGTAGCAGCCTTATCAAGCTCGCACCTCATAAATTCCGCTAATTTTTTGTCTCCCTTTTTGGGCAAAGGGTGCATTATCCGTATCTCAGTGTCCCCTTGACCTTCTATTTCTACGATACGTCCTTCCCTGCCCATGCCTACTAGGAATTTCAACACGTTTTCAGGACTCCCTACCGTAGCCGACAGTCCTATCCGCTGGAACTCCTCTCCCTTCAGCTCTACCAATCTTTCCAAGGCCAAGCTTAACTGGCTGCCCCGCTCGTCGACTGCAAGTTCGTTTAGCTCGTCGACCACTATGTACTCAACGTTCATAAGGCCGGACCTTAGTTTATGACCGGTAAACATTATTTGAAGTGTTTCAGGCGTAGTTATCAAAACATCCGGGGGATTCCGTGATTGCTTCAACCTCTCCTTCTTGGTAGTATCTCCGTGGCGGACCGATACCGTAAAGTTAAGCCGCCGAGCAAAGAACTCTATCCTCCTAACCATGTCGCGGTTAAGTGCCCGTAAAGGGGTTATATAAAGTAACTTGAAACCCGGGGAATCATCCCGGTTTATCTTTTCCAGCAACGGTAAAAGAGCGGCTTCGGTTTTCCCAACTCCTGTAGGGGCGATGATCAAGGTATTATCACCTTCCATTATGAAAGGTATCGCCTCTTGCTGCGCCTGAGTTTCAGATTCTATGCCAAGCTCCTTTAATATCTCTAGTACGTTCTTGGAAAGTAAATCAAAGGCGCCCAAATTCATATCACCATCCGTAATTAATGTGGTGTGGGTTGATCTGTTGGAATGGGTATACTCTTGATCTCTAAGAGGGACCTCAGTTTTTCAAGCAGCTTCTTTTTGTTTTCACCGATCAAGGCATTTTCAAGAACCTCTCCCAGGTTGTCAACAGGTATTATCTCTATTTTATCCTCGTAACGCCTCTCTAAAACCACATCCTTCATATTGGTCTTAGGTATTATCACGCGCTTTATTCCTATCTCAGCAGCGGCTTCGATTTTTGCTGTTACCGCGCCAACAGGCAGGACCTGTCCCCTTACACTCAGGGAGCCCGTCATGGCTATGTTTTGGTCTATTGGGATACCCTCTAAAGCGGATATGACCGCCGTTGCAACTGATATTGAGGCGGAATCACCTTCAACACCTTCCTGGGTACCGATGAACTGTATGTGCACATCGTATCGGGAGATGTCCTCACCGGTGTATTTTTTGATCAAGGCGGAAACATTTTGAACCGCCTCCTTTGCTATATCTCCGAGTTTACCGGTTGCAACTATCTTGCCTTCATCCCTGGAATGTGCCGGGGTTACTTCTGCGGCGATGGGCAAAAGTATACCTGAATACTCGGATATACCTGCCTGGTTACCACCTAGAGCAGCCAGTCCGTTTACCACACCTACAACCGAACCCTTGGTCTGATACGTACTGTACTCCTTTCTTTTCTTTATATAACGGTCCGCCACCTGTTGTTCCAATGAACGTGCGATATTTTTTGCGTCCACTACGTCCTGGTCAAAGACCATTTTGTTCCTCCTTTCCGATGCAAGGTCTCCGGCTACCCTTACCAATCCTCCGAGTTCTCTCAACCTAAGGGTCAACTCTCCCCGTTTGTTCGCCCTCCGCTGCGCTTCCCTTAAAATTTCAGCCATAGCTTCCTTTGTAAAGTGCGGAATCTTTTTCTTATCTTTCTCTATCTCCTGTGCGATAAACCGTAAAAGATTCATGCGGTTATCATGGGTATCTTTCATGGTATCGTTAACGTATACCTCGTAGCCGTAGCCTCTTACTCTTGAGCGTAAAGCCGGATGCATACCTCCAGCACCTTCCTGAGCGCCGTATATGGAATCCAAGTTACCTGCGGCCACAAGTATAAAATCGGTTGGAACTGGCTCGGATTTTACCATGGCACCGCTACTACGCTCGCTCTGTCCGGTGATGGAGAACTTTCTTTCCTGCATGGCGGTGAGCAAGCTCTGCTGAGAAGACATCCTTAACATATTGATCTCATCTATGAACAGGACACCCTTGTGTGCCTCGTGTATAGCACCGACCTCAACCCTTTGGTGAGAGGGCGTCTCCAAACCACCACTCTGGAACGGGTCGTGCTTTACGTCACCTAACAATGATCCGGCCTGACTCCCGGTAGCGTCTATGAAAGGGGGCTTCTCTCCCGGTTCATGGCCGATGAGTAATTTGGGAACTTCTTTGTCCGTATCTCCCCCCATACCCATTGGTGAAGCTCGCATGGCTATAAGCAGCATAGCAGCTGCGATTATTCCAAAGAACAGTATGAGAAATTCACCTGTGAATAGAGATATAAGGACCGCGGCGCCTACCACCAGAGCAAGTATGATCAGCAGGCCCTGACTTTTGGCTTGATTCCTTCTTGATGCCTCCTTCTTATGAGCGTCAACAATATCCTTTCCCTTTCCCGCCGGTACGGTGCGCACCTTTGGGCTGTTTTCGTCACCTTCGTTTGGAAAACAAAGTACATCTTCCATATCGCTTGTAGGCAAGAAATCGGTCATTGACTGTGCGAGCATGGATTTACCTGTACCGGGAGGACCTATAAGCATAACATGGCGGTGTTGTTTAGCTGCTTTCTTTACCACACTGACCGCCTCGTTCTGCCCGATGACCTGGTCCGCGAGAAGTTCGGGGACCTCTATCTCACTAGAACTTTTTATACCTACTTCCTTAATCCATTCATTAACCGGCAGAAGCGTATCGTTTTTGGAGACGACTCCGTTATCTGTGGAATCTGTTTTTTTCATCAAAGCACCGATAAGCATGTTTTGATGGAACGCCGTTGTAAATAAAGTTTTGGTCTTTTAATGTGTTCTACCACTCCCGCAATGTTTACCACAATTCTCTTCAGCCTTCGTGAATTTGTTTGAAGGGCGTATGACAATTCTGTGCGAACGTTTCTGGTTTCCGCGGATTGACAGGCTTGAAACACTGCAAAAATATTTATATCAGCGCCCCTAATGCCTGCGGCAAATCCATAGTTCAAACAGTATAATGTTCCAAGGAGGAACCACAATATGAAACCAAAAACAGCAGGCAAATTGGCTACCGGTCTGATAGTGCTTCTAATGGTACTATCAGGTGCAATGGTACTGCAATGGAATGTGCGAGCAGAAGAACGCCACGTAGGAACAGTTGAGGGAATAATACAGGCGGAAGATGGAAGCCTAATCCCAGAAGGATTCGATGTCGATCTTGAAAACATTAATGAAGAGGAAGTGATATCATCTCAAACTCAAAAAGGAGGTTATTTCCAATTCCCCGATATAGATGTGGGTCATTATAAGATAACCGTCCCTTCTCAGACTCATCACAGAGCCTATCTCGGAAGTGAAACGGAAATATTCTATTTAGGTAAAAATGTTACAGAGTTCCAAGAGATAGAAGTGGTGTCCCACGCCCTTATATATACGTTAAACGGTACCGTGTTTGATGAGCAGGGAAATGTTGTTGAAGATGCACAGATACATATTTTCGACGGCGACTACCATTTTCAAACAGGTATAGAAGACCCAGATAACGGGACTTTTGAATTTGATGTTTACAAGGGCACTTTTAACTTACGCGTCAGTGCAGAAGATTATGCACCTTATATCCGTCATGACATGGTTGTGAACGAAACCACTACCGTTAACGGGACGATGACGATGGATGTGGTACTGAAAAACACTCCCCAGGTCACCGGATACTTGTGGTCGACTGGGTCCGAAGGTCAATATGGTGTAACTTCGGAAATGGAGGTAACCTTGATAAACCATGCTAACGACGATATGTTAAGAGAAACCATGGCCGAGGGAAACCCTTGGTTTAACATAGGTGCGACCACAGGGGAATACACACTTATCGTCTCGGCAGATGGCTACAAACAATATATCAACGAGAACATCGTAATACCTGATAACAACACTAATGAAGCTTTAGGAAGAGTATTTGTGGATGAGTCCCAGCCCGAGAGCATCAATACAACCCTGGACTTCCATGATTGGAACACACTCACCGTTACACGGGAAAGGACCTTTGAGATCAACAGCCGCATGACCGGTCTGGATTACTGGTATCTTGGAAATCTGCGCATGCAGATAGATAGAGTATTCGGTGACGGTGACGGAGTTGTTACCCAAGCAGAGGTCAATGCTTTCAGAGGATGGCTTGAGTACCGCGAAGCAAAACACACCACCTCCCAGAGGATGTTGTGGATGGAAGATACGGTTTACACACTTGATGATTTCGATTTCCATGCTGATGAGCTCAATTCATTGATAGGAGGTGTTACGGTTGATATGGATACGATCACCGTTACCAGCGTAAGGCACTACTCTCCCGAAGAGGAGATAGAGATGGACGAGGACGAATCTCTACTTCTCTTCCTAGGACTAAAGAACGATATATTCATGGGCAACTATCGGGATTATTCTTACGAATTAAACCTACCTGATGGCTTTGAAAGGGTCCCGACAGACTTGGAAGATATCCCAGACGATGTTGAGGCCGAAGGCTTTACGGAGATAATCATACATACTCCCGAAGGCGTCGGACGTTCCTATTTAACCTTAGACATACATCAATCTGAGAAAGGAGAGGCATCCCTTGCACTGGTAGAAGATATCAACGTTTACCTGATGGAGGACGAGTCATATGCAGTTCAGCTCGATACCAACGTTACATGTATCGCTGAATTGACCGACCCTGTCAATGATCCGAAGTATGCAAACTACACTTGGCTGGTAGATAACTCTGAAATAGGAAAATACGGCAGCGAGATCATCCATTCCTTTGATCGAGAAGGGGAAGTTAACTTAACTGCCAGAGTACGTCAAGCCGGAGGTTCCGTAGTGTCGGCATATGCCAATATTATCGTAGACGGAACTGGCCCTCAGGGTGAGATAGAAATCGAAAAAAGCACGGTCGATGAAGGTGAAGAGATAACATTCTCCACATACAACTTCACCGATGAAACGGAGACACGGGAGTTCACTTGGAACTTCAGCGACGGATCAGAGCATGTAACAGGTACAAACGTATCACATTCTTTTGACCTATACGGCACCTACCAGGTATCGGTTAACGCTACTGACGTTGTAGGCAACTGGAACATTGAGTATATCGAAATAGTCGTCGAAGATGTTACGTCACCTGTAGCAAGTTTTGTTGCTCATTATGATGATGAGGAAATGGATAGCGAAAACATTACGGCAACCATGCCGATCGAGAGACGAAAAGAGTTTTCGTTGGACGCTACTCCATCATATGATCCTGCCGGTTTCGACGGTGAAAAAGGCGATATCAGCGTTGTATGGTGGATGAGCGGCATGGACTACAGGACCGAGGATTTTGAAATACTGGGCTACTCGATAGATGAGATCGGTACGTATGATGTATACCTAAATGTCACCGACGAAGCAGGAAACTACAACAATATATCTCGGACCATAGAGGTGGTACCCGGACCAGCTCCGAACATTGAGGTCACCGAAGTGTTCCTATCTGAGGAGGACATTGAAGACGGTAAGACCGTACAGGTGATAGCGAACGTCACCAATTACGGCCAGGCAAACGCAACCAACGTTAACGTTGTCTTCCGAGTTGATGGGAAAATCGTAGCGGTAACACCGAAGTTTTATCACATCGACGGTGAAGAGGCACCCTCAACAATACCCGTAGACGAGTACAGGCACATCAAGTTCGATTGGACAGGTGAAGAAGGCGAAAAGACTTTGGAAGTAAACATCACCGATGTTGACGAACCCGCCGATTGGTTCTACGACAATGTTGGAGAGATAACTGTGGACGTATCACCGCCTCAATGGCGCACGCTGATAGGCTACATACTCGTACCGGTGATAATAATCGGTGTTGCAGTAGGACTATACCTTAACAAAGAGAAGGTACAGAATTTACTGCGAAAGTAAAACCCCTTTCTTTCTTTTTTATTATTCAACAACCCTACGGTTATGTTTTGATTCCCTCGATTTAGTATGTTATACGCTAGAGGGCCTTTTCATCTATGTTTCAATTGTATCCATGCCTACAAAAGATCTACCGCTATCTTGGGAAAATCATATGAATTCCTTCAGATCGGAAACACACTTATTTACAAAATAAAAAAGAAGGGGTTTTGTAGGGTAATTATAGTACTGCTACGGCATTTATCAGTACAGCAAATCCTACAAGGGATGCACCGATAACAAACACAAGCATCTGTATCTGCTTTTCGGACAGGTCCTTTATGCTGAATATCGCAAAGCTGGATATCATCGCAGGTAGGGATAAACCGACGGCACCCAGTAGAATTCCTGTTGCATTTAGGTTCCTAGCTAGATTCATTGATCCTACACTATCTCTTTCGATATATCCGCTGGCAGCTACCAATATGCTTCCCACAAGTATTATTACCACGCCGATCAACAGCATCATTCCCAGTGTCTTCTGGATCCCCTCTGCGGAGAACATGGGCGTAGACGGTGGCTGCTGGTACTGCTGTGGAGGTGGTTCCTGCCACTGTTGCTGCTGTTGTGGAGGCTGTTCAGGAGGAGGTGCCTGCTTTCCCCAATCCTGTGGCGGGGGCTGTTGGTAACCCTCATCAGGTGGACTACTTTGCGGACTCTTTTCATATTCATCCATGTTTATCACTCCTGACGGATAACTTTTAATGTATAAATATGTTATGTACGTGTTGGTGCTAAGACGTGGATATGTCCGCCGTATTCCTGATATACTCCATGGGAAGAAGCATGCTGTACGGTATCGTTGCTCTCACATGGCTTTTGAATCCCCTAGTATTCCTACTTTTTACTCTGGGTTAACGGTAACCTTTATCATATCATACGATTTCAAGGTACTTTAATGACCTCCAATAAGATAATCAAATGGATAACCGCTACACGCCTCAGGATAGTCCTCGTGGTGGTCTCCGTTGTCCTACTCATAATCACGGCGGGCTTTCTCACCTGGGCCCTTACACCGCTGGGACCCATGGACGGGGCCAGGGATGCCCTGAAGTCGGATTCGGAGGTAAAGGTGAGTACCGACGGCAGGTTGGTCTTTGAACCCTCTGACGGGAATTTCGACACAGGTTTCATCTTTTATCCCGGAGGAAGGGTGGACCCCCGGTCATACGCACCCATGGCCAGGGATATAGCTAGGTATGGTTTCCTGGTGGTCATAGTACCCATGAGATTGAACCTCGCCTTTTTTTCACCTGACCGAGCCTCGGTTGTGATGGGTGCTTATCCGGGTGTGGATACATGGGCCGTGGGCGGCCACTCCTTGGGAGGTGCCATGGCCGCGAGATTCGTTCACAAAAACGGTGCTGACGGTCTGATACTATGGGCCGCATATCCTGCGGATGATATGTCAGCCGACAGCGTTCCCACACTGCTGATCTACGGCTCTAGCGACGGAGTAACATCACCGGATGATCTACACGGTCGCTCGGGTGATATGCCTTCCAATACCACGTGGGTTTCCATCGAGGGGGGCAACCATGCACAGTTCGGCTGGTACGGCTCTCAGAGGGGTGACAACGACGCCACCATATCCCGGGGAGAGCAGCAGGAGTTGATCGTTGCGAATACGGTTGAGTTCATGAGAAGTTTATGAGTTTCTTATACGACGGAAAGGACGTTGTGAGTGGTGAACATCATGGTATGGGAACTAGTTTTTCTCCATAGCCTTCTTTCTCATTTGTTCTGGCATCTTCTCGATAGCGTACCTTAGCGATGTTCGTGGCATGGTGGTCTTGTTCCTTATGACGTAATCGTAAACCTCCTGCCGATAGGGCACACTGGCCACCTTTAGCATCCAGCCGTATCCATTCTGAACGAGTTCCTCTTCATCATGTAAAAGGGAATCTGCGATATGGAAGACGTGATCTAGATGCTTACCCCGGTGTACCGAGTACAGCATGGTGACCGCAGCGGCATGCCTTTTCCACATATTATCCGATGAAGTCCATCCCCCGACCCTCTCCACAGGTTCGGGATACTGAAATACCAGCTCCCCCAGTGCGTGGGTGCAGAGGTCGTCGCAGGCCCCCCATCCATCAACATATAGGTCCAGCCACCTCTCGAATATTTCGAAATCCTCCTCAACGTATGATTTTTTCAGCTTGAAGGCCCACTGAAAGGCGATGACCTGCAGTTCCCACTTTCTCGTTTCAAGTAGCTCCTCACAACAGCCCAAAATCTTTTCCTTAGGATGTGTCTTTATCTCCGTGAAGTACTTTTTAGCTATACTTCTTACATCGGGGGTCATTACCCTGTCCATTTCGGCCCACTGCTGTTCTATGGATTCCACGATCGCCATTCTCATGTTGACAATACAATACCCTCAATTATTTATAACCCGTCGTATGGTTCGTTTATCACATGAAAGTTGAAATTGTGGAGTATGATCCGGAATGGCCTTTGTTATTTAAGAAACTGAAGAGCACGTACATGGATGAACTGGGTGAATTGATAATCGACGTCGAGCATATAGGCAGCACGTCCGTTCCGGGCCTGTGTGCCAAGCCCAGTATAGATATCGACATCGTTATCAGTGAAAGGTCCGTACTTCCGTCGGTGATCCAGGGTTTGTCCCGTATCGGTTACACCCACAGTGGTGATCAAGGTATCGAGGGCAGGGAGGCCTTCAAAAGGAAAGATTCGAGGGCACCCCATGACGGGAGTGAATCATCCAAGTACCCGCACCATCTTTACGTGTGTTCCTGTGATAGTATGGAGTTAAAAAAACATCTGTTTTTCAGAGAGTACCTACGGTTGGATCCGGAGATGAGAAATAAGTACGGCGAGTTGAAAAAAAGTTTAGCGGAGAAATACCGAAAGGATAGGGTCGCTTACACCGAAGCTAAGACGGAGTTCATCCAGAATATACTTAAGGAACTGCTTTGAGTATGGAGATGTTTGTTTTTATCCAAAATCGAATTAACTGTTCCGGCAAACTAATCACTTGAGATCATATCTTCCAGGATCGAAATCTCAACGTCGGTAAGCTCTTCTTTAAAGAGTAGCATCAGTACTTTTTTGTGGGCGTGTTTACCGCCAACGGTCACCCTTCCGTTGGATAGTGCCTGGGAAATTCCGGAATCAGTACCATTTACCTTTCCGGTGAAATACAGCGTGTAGTCTTTTCTAGGTTTCCCCTCTAATTTGATCTCGGGATCAACTACCCAAAGAGCATATACACCAGTATATTCCTCCCCAAGAAAAACTCTGCCGTCACTGCCGGCACGCTCCTCTTTTATCTCACAGTTCCAAGGGGCCGGTAATTCTATTTTGTAATATTTGAGCTTATCATCTTCTTTCATTCAAACTTATCTAGTGGTTTAATAGTTTATATAGGTTTGGATTGTTTAACAAATCTGCGCAGGTCACGGCATTCAAGATCACTCTAGATCATCTCAAATAAGAGGAAAGTACAGATGGTGAGCACACAGGACCACTACCTTGACTTCGTTGGACTGGACAATTCGGCACCGATGTTCGTGCAGGAAACTTCTCTGGTGAGTACAATGCTCAACGGTGTCGAGGATGTTACGAACATACTTCTGGAAGGAAACGGAGATATGGTAACCGTCATAACAGTTACCCGTAAACACTTCCCCTAGCTAAAACGATATCAGTAAACAATTAAAAATAGTATGACTTTACTTTGTTGAATAACATCTGCACGAGGAACATATGAAAGGAACTGTAAAATTCTTCAAACCCTTGAAAGGCTACGGCTTTATCGCACCCGACGGGAACAAAGAAGATCACTTCGTTCACCGTAATGAATTATTGAACAGTGTTTCTCTGGATAAGGGGGATCGGGTAGAGTTCGATAGCGTACTTGAAGACCGCGGTTATCAGGCAGTTAACGTTAGAAAAATAGACTGACATCGATTGGGATCCCACTAAAGGCTTTACAGTCAAAGACACATTTTTTCTACCATAATTTTAAAATCGAATAATATGCCGGTAAAGTAGCGTGGTGGGTTGAAGGGCGGTAAAAGCGAGTGTTGATCATGTAAGAACAACTACCCGGCTCTTGAACCCGTCATGTATGAAATTCCCAAGATATTATCACGATAGCCTTTGCATCTCTTCTTTGTATTTTTTGATATACTCAACACTTTTTTTAACATCATTCTTTCGCAAACTTGAATTGGCCTGTTTTAAAAGAAATATATGCATAGAAACGTTTTTTCCGGATAACTTAGCCTCCTGTAACTCATCTTCCGTCTCTTTTACAATTTTTTTGAGTTTGTCTGGAATATCCTCCATAATCTTCTTTTCCGTTTTTACGGCAATACCTGTCCCCTCTTCGTTGGACGAGTTCTCTACTTTTTCTTTACCACGGTTCAATACATCATAAGCTTCTCCGACATCTACTCCTATGAATTCTAATTTCTCCACGAGGCGTGTTAGAGATTCTATATTATCAATGGCTTTTTCCTTAGAACTTTTTCCTTCTTCCGACCTTTTAACAGCAGTGGAAAGCTGTGCGAAAGCTTCCTGAAAGTCATGGCTGTTCCATGCCTCCTTGGCGAGTTCTAAGTGTTTGCGTGATTCCTTCTTTGTTTTCTCGTCACCTATGTTTTCAAGGGACTTTTCCATTGATGAGATCCGCTTTATTATCTCCTCGTTTATCACTGATTCGATATGGTCAATCCCGTCGATCAAAAGGGTTTTAGCTTTTTTATAAGACCTATTATTTGCAAATATTTTGGCCATATTGATCATTTCATTTGCATCTGCTACGTCTATTTCATTTGCCCTAGCGTTAATTATTAGATTTCTTAGCTCCGTGGTTAGAGTATTTATTTCCGCCTTTATCTGGGCTGAACTTTCATGTTTTTCCTCCTCTGAACCCGGCGGAGGGTATTTCTCTTTAGGGCTGCTAGCCCTATCTTTTTCTTGCGCTAAATACAGGAAGTTGGAAAGTAAAATAGAATGGGGGTTAGTAAATTTTATAACCCCCACTCTATTGTATGCAACAAACCAATCAGGTTTTGTCTGACGGTTCGCTAATGAGGATAGGAAGGAACGTAATTAAAAGCTTTGGTAGCAGAATAGCAATTTTGCTCCCGATATACATTGCTTCAAACGCATTTACTGCCAAAAGAGATATCGCTGAACATCTAGCATATTCTGGAATACTAAATACCTTCCACCATAATAGGGTCATGAAGTACGATAATGCGGACCACCATATAAACAAGCTCGAAGAAGTAACCATCAAAAAAATAGTGGATATTTTCAACTATACTTTAAGTCAATCTATAAAGCCTCAAAAAGGAATCATCCTTATTGATATTACCAAGGATCCATACTATGGAAAAGACAAACGTTTTACAAGGGGTGTAAATGGTGAAAAAGGTACTAACTATGCCCATCTATATTTATCTTTTCAGTTTTTGGGAGAGTATCAAAAGGGATATGTAGCCTTTATTCCGGTCACACAATTTACCAACATCCACAAGGTGATCTCTTGTACTCTTAAAGAGCTGTCTGAACGGTACGAAATACTATCTGTTTTTGCGGATAGAGAATTCTTCAATACCGATGATCTCAAAACATTCAAAAAATATGTACGGTCGTTCCTGACGCCAGCCACCCGGAACAAAGGCGTGAAACCAAAGGAGGAAGAGATGAAAAGAGAAGAATTTTTGTTTAGTGTGGATCTACCTGATATGTGCTACCCAGATGAAGAACATATATCGGAAGAATTAAAATACACTTTTGAAGAAGCAGGATATCCCTTGCCCCCAGAAGCCCAAATCTTCGAAGAGAAAGAGGATGAATGGGTTATAAGTGATGGTGGCAAAGAGTATTGCTGGATCGACGGTACTACAGAAAACCTAGACGTCTATACAGGAGGAAAAAAGATTGCTAGACACCGCATGGGTGTTAATAGAAAAGAACCAGTGGAATTTAACTTGCTCCGTTGTTGGAATGAAGAAAAAGGTAAGCACTACATGTTTGCTACAGACCTTGATATCCCTGAAAGAGATGTACATAAGTTTGTTGAAATATATAGAAACCGCTGGAATATCGAAACAGGCTTTAGCGATAGGAACAAATTCAGGATAAGGACGACGAGCAATAAATACCGACGGCGCGTGCTTTTCTTTGGTGTATCGTTGCTCCTCTACAACATCTGGCAGATCCTGAAAAATAGGACAAACGCTAGAAAGATCGATATGAGGCTTGGCGTTACTAAATGGCTTTTCTGCTCTAAGTGTCCACATTATCCCGCAGAAATGAAAAGAAACGATGATTACTATGATCTTCTTACAGAACCCCCCTGAAACTCATGGGGGAATAGGGAAGGCGCCTTTCGCCCCCAATCCCAAGAGGTTAGACTCTATTCTGAACAACCTCGATCCACCCGTACAGGTTCTCCACTCTTCCGATACTTCTCCAAGTAGCATGAGGAGGACGCTAGTCTTGTGTACTTTCCCCATTTTATATCCCTCTGACACTCTCCATACTAATAAAATCCCGCCGCCCCTTTATCACATCCCTACCCTCCTTGAATCACTTTCCAACTTCCTGAAATATTCGTTAATGTTTTCTTGCACCTTCTCTACCATCAAACAGGCGGTGTTATCATCACACTCTTTTACTTTTTTCTTAATCCTCTGAAAATTATTTAAGTACCGCCGCCGTACATGGTCATCGTCGAAGCCAGAAACGGTTTTTTTCAGCTTCTCCAATGATTGGAGAGTATTGTTTAACTTTGATACTTTCTTCAAAATTTCATCGGCTATTTTAACCGCTTGTTCACGGTCATCAATGTTCCGGGCCTTCGATGCTTTGGACAGCATCTTCCTCAGGTGTTCTACATTGATTGTTTTAGATTTCAATCCGGATATTTCGGACCTTGCTTTTCTTAGAGTGTTTTCCACCCTTTCAACGCTTATGGTACATGGACGTTTTTTTGGCCCGTTTATATTTCCCTCTTTGTGATTGTATATGTTCAATAAGGTTTCAGCCCCGGGTGTCCTGAAATCCACTGCTAGCTTGTAAGCTTCGGCAGCCTCACCTATCATCCCTAGCTTCATTGCCAGATGCGCCTTGGTATTCCATATATGTGCATAATGGCGGTCCAGTTCGATGACTTTCTTATAAGCCTTGTAAGCTCTTTCATATGCTCCCATGGATTCTAGTATACATCCCTCGATGTACCACACACTCGCGTCACCCTTCCCCTCCGCTATTTTTACGTCATATTCTGCAAGGGTCTCTAGAGGTTTCTCCAGGACACCGCCGTCCGGTAAAAAGATAGACTCTTCGATGTTAGGATAACGCTTACCACATTCAGGGCATATTTCACACGAAAGCATGACTATATTACCGCAGCCCGGACACATGAACTCGGAGATCACATTGGTTGAAAACCCCGAGACACCTTGAATTTCATCGATAATATTCTTTGATTTTTTCTCCCCGATACTTTTCACCTTCCGTATTCGTCCAAGGCCGGCTCGTTCTATGTCGGCTAAGTCGGTAAAACCTTCGTTTATAAGAACCCGGGCGCTCAACTCGCCTATGGACGGAACAGTCATCAATGTTGTGACCGCATCAAAGTCTCCGATATCGGCATAACTCTCCATGATATATTCCTCTTTTAATATGAGAATCCGGTCCTATACGGAGAATAATACCGCTTATATTAATAAGTTCTGCATGAATTCTAATCAAATAGCAATGATTTTGGGCTTTTAGGCATGCGCGCCATCTCCGATATGGACCGGTCTACCTAGCCAAAGCAGTGTGCTTCCATTGATTGACTATTTTACGTTACTTACGGAAGCGGTCGGAACTTGCAGGGTTCCTGCGAGTCCTCCGAACGCTGTTAGGGGAACTACCGTTTACCGTCGGCGGTTTGTCGCAGATCATATGTCGTGAAGACACGCAGCCCGGTCACATCGACCTGGTTTGTATATCTGTTCCAGGTTAGGCATCGGCTAAATATAGTATTATAGATGGATGACACAACTTCATTGTTGCTCGTTGTGTCATCCACTGCTAGTTAGGAACATGCCAAAAGTTATGTCTCTAACTATACATAGTATTTGTATTTCCCTTTTGGAGAGCCTGTCAAAAGTTTAGTGATTTTCAGCTTTCCGCAATCCATGAAAATTTATCCAGTATATTATACTCTATTACTGATTATTTAGAAATGATCAAATATCACTAAGAACCTGACAGGCTCCCTTTGGACAGTGTCGCTGCTTTCGTCCTCCAGCCAAACCAAGGAGACTTCCCACAATGAAAGAGTTAAAGGTACTCGATATCTGCCTATCCGATCCCGACCTTTTAGCACCATTCAGTTTTCATCGGATCTGATTTAGAATGTGCTCAAGTTTTTACGAAAGGGTGCGGTGGTCCTGTTTCCCCGGATATCAACGTCCTAGAGATGTACTTCTCGGAGGGTGATCAACCCCTTGGAAGTCGGGCACTAGCTATACCCCCCCTATCCACTCGTAACGGACCGGGATGATTTGATCATCCGGTCGTAATAGGGGGCTTATCTTTTGCGATATCTTCCAGTATCGAAACCTCGTTTTCATCGAGTTCCTTTTTGAATATCACTACCAGTACCTTCTTATGTGCGTGTTTTTTCCCTATCGTGGCCCTGCCGTGGGATTTTATCTTTTTTACTCCCTTTTCTGCACCTTTCACTTTTGCGATGAAATAGAGTTGGTAGTCCTCATGATGTTTTGCCTCAAGCTTGATCTCGGGCTCGACGACCCATAGTGCGTAAAATCCTGTGTACCCCTCCACACCGAGGAATACTCTGCCATCGCTACCGACCCTTTCTTCCCGTATCTCCTGTTTCCAGGTTGCCGGGAGCTCGATCCGGATATAATCGCTTTTCTTTGTAGGTTTCATATACTTACACCCAGTGTCGTATCTACAGTATAATATTTTCCCTTTTCCCCTGCGGATGGTAAAAGTTATGCATTTTTTGGAACGATATACCACAAGGGCGGTGATAAAGTATATATGAGCACACTCTATGAGGTAAAAATTGGTACTGTTGCCCACAAAACCCATCCAGGAGCATAAGGACTTCCCCTTTGAAGCCGGGGAACAGGTGGTCATAATCCTTGACCCTGAGAACGGGTAGTTGATAGTAAAAAAGAGGGAAGATTGACCTTCGTTTTATCATCTAGGATGGATGGGGTTGTTCTTTTGAACTGCAAATTTTTTACGATGGCCATGGTATTTTCTCTCCTTTCCACTGCCGCCGCCGGTGTGTTTTCCAGTGGCGTTGGTTTCCGGGGAGTACGACGGAATCGTCATAACCTCTCCCGACGAGGGTTCTAACGTTTACGCAGGGGCGTTCACACCGGCACGGCGACCCCACAGGCTGGTGCTTATACATTCCCATATCTTGAACTGGAAATAACTTCTCCCTTTGAGGACGGTATAGGAGAGGTCGAGGTACGGATCGTGAGGACACAGAACCACTACTTCGACTTCGCCGGGCTGGATAATTCCTCACTGCATTCAATAGAGGTGCAGGAAGCTTCTCTGGTGAGTATAATGCTCAATGGTTTCGAGGATGTTACGTACATACTGCTGGAAGGAAATACGGACATGATTACCATTGAATCCTGGCAAAAGTCTTATCTACTTTTTTGTTACTAAGGAGAGCGAGCACAATGAACGAAGATGCACTTGAGAGGATTTTGGAGGACGTTCGCAGCGGAAAAACCGATATCCCAGTGGCCAAGGAGATGTTAAGCAAATCCGAGTACGAGAACATCGGATTTGCCTGTGTTGACCATCAGCGCACACAAAGAAAGGGGTTTCCCGAGGTGATTTACTGTCCGGGAAAGTCCATATTCCAAATCGTTAAGATCGCGGAAAGTATCCTTGATAAAAACGATATCCTCCTTGCCACCAGGGCGGATGAAGAGATATACGAAGCACTAAAAGAGCGGTCCCCCGAGATCGAATACAACCCGGACGGCAAGGTGGTTTTTGTTAGAGGAAAAGGTCGCAATATCACCGACGGAAATGTACTAGTGATAACTGCGGGTACGTCTGATATACCTGTTGCCGAAGAGGCGGCGGTCACCGCACAGGTGATGGGATGCAGGGTGGAGAAACTTTACGACGTCGGCGTGGCAGGGGTGCATAGGCTGCTGGACAACAAGAATAAGATGGAAAAAGCCACGGTTATAATCGTGGTGGCCGGTATGGAAGGTGCCTTGGCCAGTGTTGTGGGAGGTCTGGTGAGCGTCCCGGTGATCGCGGTACCAACCAGCGTGGGTTACGGGGCCAGTTTCCAGGGTCTATCCGCCCTCTTGACCATGCTAAACAGCTGTGCATCTGGAGTAACCGTGGTGAATATAGACAACGGATTCGGTGCAGGGTATGCGGCCTCCCAAATATTGCATCTTGCAGAAAAAGGTATCCAAGGATGTGAGGAAGATAACCCAGGAGGTTGTTCCTGTGAGTGATGATACAACCCTGTATCTACACTGCTTTTCCGGCATAAGCGGAGATATGCTCATCGGTGCGCTGCTGGATACAGGCATGGTGGATCTCTCATATCTGCAGGGAGAGCTGAACAAGGTCGCTATAACGGGTTACTCCATGGATGTAAAAAAGGTAACGCGGAGCGATATCTCCGGGACCAAGTTTACCGTGAAGGATGAGGATGTAGACCAACCCCTTAGAACCCTAACGGATCTCCTGGCACTGGTGGAAGAAAGTGATCTTTCTCGGTATATCAAAAAAAGAGCAACCGAGATATTCACAGACCTGGCCAAAGCGGAGGCTGAGGTACATCACATTCCACTGGACGAAGTGCACTTTCACGAGATCGGTGCCGTCGATACCGTGGTGGATGTGGTCGGTGCACTGATACTCATGGAGAAAATGAAAATCAAGCGCATTTTATCATCTAACGTACACACGGGAACGGGCTTCGTCAAATGCGCCCACGGAACCTTGCCTGTACCGGCACCTGCCACAATGGAGCTCCTGAAGGGTGTGCCTGTTTACTCCACGGGTGTCGAAGGTGAGCTTGTAACTCCCACGGGTGCCGCCATTCTCAGCACACTTACGTCCTCCTACAGCGGTATGCCCCAGGGCATCATCACATCAGTGGGTTATGGTGCCGGGTACAAGGAGATAGAGCATCCGAACCTGCTCAGGGCAGTACTGCTGAAAGAGCATGACAACCACGGGAAACAGGAGATAACTATACTGGAGACCAACATAGATGACATGAACCCTGAGATATACTCCTATCTCTTCGATTCTCTTTTCGAAGCAGGCGCCCTTGATCTTACACTCACACCGATTTACATGAAAAAGAACCGACCGGCGGCGAAGCTGACAGTTCTGTGCAACCCCGCCCTAGCCGAGCCTTTGATGGAAATCATATTCAGGGAAACCTCGACCTTCGGAGTCCGTATCATAAATGGCCATAGGGTATGCCTTGATCGAAAGATCGTGGAGGTAAAAACACCCTATGGAGAGGTGAAGGTGAAGGTCGGATCAAAAAACGGTGAGCCGGTAACTATCTCTCCGGAATACGAGCACTGTGCGGAGATCGCAAGAGCAAAGGGGGTCGCCCTCAAAGAGGTGTACCGTGAAGCCCTGTGCTCTGCAGAGGATTTACATGGGGTGTAAATCTCGTGGATGAAAAGTACCATGAATTGAAACGATCATTGAAAGAGCTATCTCCGGTGGCGGTGGCCTTCTCGGGAGGGGTGGACAGCTCATTTTTGCTGAAGGTAAGTGTGGATGTACTCGGGCCGGGTAACGTTATCGCACTCACCGCCCACTCTCTTCTTTCGTTCCCCGATGAACTGCAGCGAGCAAGAAAATTCGCCCGGAACATGGGGGTTGAACATGTCGTATTGGATATACCGGATTTGATCGACGAACCCATCCGGGGCAATCCGAAGGACCGCTGCTATCACTGCAAAAAAAAGATTTTTGCATCTTTTATAGCTGCGTTGGAAAGTGAATTTGACGGGAAACCTACTTTGATCGAAGGTACTAACCTAGATGACATAAACTCTTACAGACCGGGAAGAAAGGCCATCGAAGAGCTGGGGATACATTCCCCGCTACTGGAAAGCGGTGTTGACAAGGAAATTATCCGTTCGCTATCCTGGAAACTAAACCTTCCCACCTGGGACCATCCCTCTCAATCGTGCCTAGCCACTCGCTTTCCCTATGGTGAGGAATTAACGAAAAAGAAGCTGGGCATGGTGGAGGATGGCGAAGCCTACCTTAAAGCACTAGGATTCAGGGGATGCAGACTCCGTTATCACGGAGGCATCGCCCGCATCGAGGTTCTACAGTTAGAGTGGGAAAGATTTCTGCACCATTCCTCCGAGATAGTTCACAAACTCAGGTCGCTTGGATTTACATACGTGACCATGGACATGGAGGGGCTGAGAAGCGGTAGTATGGACATATAACGCAGGACAAAGGCAAGCCACGGTATGCAATAGGCATGAGACTGCAATCCGTGCCTTGTACAATCACAACAAATCGTATAAATGTGCATAAAGGGCCTTTGTATACACATGGGCGATCACGCTTTGGAAAAGAGTATTCACCCCTGGAAATTCCATGTTCTGTTGTTTACCAAGCCCATGGCCAAGCTTGCGTGTTTTTTTGCCGGAGTTGTATTCTCCATTTACTTAGCCTTGATAATGGGAACTATATTATTGCTGACGAGGTTGTCAGCCCGGTTCTACCTAGATCAAACAACACATACATATCACGGCGGATGACCGTTACCTTTATATAGTCTAGATAGCTAAATTTAATACTGATGGATCGCTTCCAGATTATCGAAAGGGCTCGGGAAATTCTTGCAAAAGCAGGATTCTATCTTTCCGAAAGACATAACGAGAGAGGCATAAGCTTCGATATCATTGCCAGGAAAGATGATAACCTGCTGATCATAAGTGTTCTTGTAAACGCGGACACTTCCAGACCTCACGATGCAAAGGAGCTTAAAATTTTGGCGGATTCACTGGAAGGTTCTCCTTTTTTGCTGGCCGAGCACGGGGGGCGAAAGCCTCTGGAGCGCGGAGTCATATACTCCCGTCGAGGCATACCTTTGATATCTTTGAATACCATGGAGGATTTGTTTCTTGAAGGTGTTCCACCTTATGTATTCTCAGCACCAGGTGGTTTTTACGTATCCATCAACTCCGAAATGCTCAGAAAAGCTCGAAACCAAAAGCAGATTTCTCTAAGAAAGATGGCCGAGGTCGCAGGTGTATCACGCAAAGCCATACAAAAGTACGAAGATGGGATGGGTGTGGACCTTGAGGTCGCCATGAGGATGGAAGAATATTTGGGCGAGGATTTGATCATGCCTTTGAACCCCCTGGAATATAGCTCTGAACTAGAAATTGATCCATTTGGTGGCTTGGATGAATTCAGTGAGATCGAGAGGATCATATTCGGATCGCTGCATTCCATGGGTTATCAGGTCATACCCACTTGTCACGCACCCTTCGAAGCGGTCACTTCCAAGGAAAAAGTCGTACTGCTTTCAGGAGTAGGTGACGAAGAGGGCGAGCGGCTTAAGAAGAAGGCACGTATAGTTTCCAACCTCACACACATCACCGAAAAAGAGTCCGTTCTATTTTTAAAGAAAAGATATACCCGTGTTAACCTCGAGGGGATACCTCTTATAGAAAAAGATGAGCTTGAAGACCTTACATCATCCCGTGATGTTCTCGAATTGTTAAGGGAGCGAAAGACCGGGGGTCACTGATTGCACGCTTTAACCACTGATAAGAAAACTAAGGTATACTTGATAGGAGTCATAAAGGGTCTGGTTTCGGAGTCAGAGAAGGTAAAAGGAGCACTAAAAAAAATAGAGTTTCAGGTTGCAGCGCTCCCCATATCCCGGGAGGAGCTCAAGGCGTTGAAAAATTTAACGGGTGAGGATGAATTAACCATGAGTACGCCTGAGATCGCCTATGCAAAAAACCTTCAAAAATATGGTAAGGTCAAGATACCACCTCCTTCGTATCTAATACTGCTTGATCACTGTACGAAGAGAGAGATCCAGATAGAAGGTATAGACATGGATGAAGAGCATTATACTTCTGCCTACTGCAAGTACGTAAGCGGATTGGAACTCATGAGACAATCTATGTGGGAAAAACGTCTGTTGAAGAAAAAAATAAACCACCATTCTCCAATAGAATTCGCCCTTGAATGGGATAAACTCATTAACAAGTACAAAGGTTTCCGCAAGCTGGAAAAACATCGTGAAAAGGTGATGTCAAAGAATATCAAAAGATTATCACGAAAGTCAAACGTATTCTCTATTATTGAACTGGAGCGTCTGGAGGGTGTATTGGAAATATTAAAGGACTTGGACTGGGACGAAACAAAGTTATCTTAATTGTTTTTTTAGATCTATCAGCAAGCTTTCAACGTCCTCATACATCTCAACGATATCCATATCCCAGGTACCTATGCCCAGTATCTTTTTTCCGTAGGCCGCGGCCAGTGATATCTCAGACAAGGTTCCGTAACCTCCGTCGACCGCTACTACCACATCACCGTTCATAACCACCAATGCATTACGCATTGACCCTATCCCGGTGACTACGGCATGATCCACGTATTGATTTTTTTCACCTCTATCAGAAGACGGCAGTATGCCTATGGTAGTGCCCCCTTCCATTTTTGCACCTTTACATACTGCCTCCATAACACCCCCCCTTCCGCCGCTGACCAGAGTCGCCCCTATCCTCGCAATGCCCCTCCCGAGTTCCACAGCAATCTCGCAGTCCCTTTCGGTACAGGTAGTCGAATCTCCGCCTATCACGCTTACGTACATGGTTTGCAATAGTCGTAGTGGTAAAATAGATTTCCCAACAAAAGAGTTAATATTCAAAATACGAATCTTCTATCATGTTACCTGAAGGAATTATCGAACTCAACGATATGATAGAAGTACAATCCGAAGCGATGGTCAGCCGAACTCTCATACAGGGAAACGGCGGCACGGTGACGCTTTTTGCTTTTGACGAGGAACAATCTTTAAGTGAGCATACCACACCATTCGACGCAATGGTACAGATAATAAAAGGGAATATGGAAGTGGTTTTAAGGGGCGAGGAACATAGCATAGAAGCGGGACGCTGCATCATCATGCCCGCCAACGTACCTCACTCTTTGAAAGCTCTGGAACCTTCAAAGATGCTTCTGACCATGATCCGCTGAATTCACATCTGTTTCTTTGCACTCTCAAATCCAAGTTCGAAGGCTTTGATGTTTAACTCCACGAATCTTTCAGGCACATTTTTGCGTATGGAATTCTCCATATCATCTCTGGACAAAGGCAGAGCTCCGGTGGCGGTTAAGGCACCCAACATCACGATGTTCTGGGCAATGGCCGCACCGGCTTCTTGGGCCAGTTTCTTTGCATTTATTTTAATGAGCCGATCACTCACCTTCTCGATGGACTCGAACACCTTATCCAGCTCCGGATACTTCTGTTTACCCGAGCTGACGGTGAAGGGAACGATGGGGGCTGTGTTTGTGACTATCCATGTGTCCTCAGATGCTCTTTTTATCGCTCTATAGGTCTCCACGGGTTCGAAGCCGAGTATGACGTCGGCTTCACCGTCTCCGATGAGCGGGCTGTATACTTTTTCACCTATCTTTACCGTAGTAACAACGACTCCACCTCGTTGAGCCATGCCGTGTACTTCGCTCATCCAAACATCGAGCTCTTTCTCAAGAGCGGCACCGCCTAGCACCTTTGACGAAAGAAGTATACCCTGTCCGCCTACACCTACTATCTGCATATTCATTCTTCCACCCCCGGACCTATGGCGTCGAAGGGGCATACCTGCGCACAGTGGCTGCAGCCGATACATAGAGTAGTATCTATGGTAACTTCGTCCCCCTCTTTAACCAGGGCGATACAGCCCAGTTGCTTAACACACAAATAGCACTGTTTACACTTCTCCTGGTCAACGTGATAAGGCGGATTACTTAATTTCTTCTTGTCGATAAGCACACACGGATATTTAGAGACTATTACGGAAATACCAGGATGCTCGATGGCTTTTTTGAACACCTCTGTTGTTTTATCTATCTCGTAGGGGTTGACGGTCTCTACGAACTTTACTCCAGCCCCCTTTGCCAGCTCTTCTATGGAAAGAATAGGCGCAGGATCGCCCATACCTGTTCTGCCGGTTCCGGGATGAGGTTGATGTCCGGTCATGGCAGTGGTTCGGTTATCCATTATAACGTAAACAAAGTCGTGCTGGTTGTACACACCGCTAACAAGAGCCGGCAAACCAGAGTGGAAGAAAGTGGAATCGCCCAGGAAGGCAAAAACCTTCTGGCCGGTATTTTTGGAAAATCCACCGGCGGCTCCTACGCTCGAACCCATACACAGCAGGAAATCGGCGGTATTCAACGGATCTTGGACTCCCAAGGTATAGCAACCGATATCGCTTGAAAATATCGCCTCTCGTTTGCCTAGTGCCTTCTTTACCGCATAGTAAGTAGCACGATGTGGGCATCCCGGACAAAGTGATGGGGGTCGCGATGGCAGTTCGTATCTCTCGGCCTCCAAGGGTTCTCCGCTAGGGGGGATCTCCATGAGCTTTGATACCGCATCCCTTACCACGTCTGGATCGTATTCGTACAGTCGTGAGAAATGTTCCGTATGCTTTCCGTAAACCTCTAGGGGCGGATTGCATTTCTTAGCTAGGGAAAGTATTTTATCCTCGATGAACGGTTCTAACTCTTCAACTATTAACACACGTTCAGCATCTTTTATGAACCTACCCACCCTTTCCTCCGGGAAAGGATTGGTCATGCCTAGCTTGAGAAGAGATATCGGTAGATCGTTTATCTCTCTAAGTTCGTGAACATAGTTGAACCCAGCTCCAGAACCGATCACATGAAGCTTCGGTTCTTTTACCGGCATCTCTCGGGTGAACTCAGATCCTTCTGATACGGGTGCCGCTTTGCCAATCTGTTCCAGCAAGCGAGGATGGTTTTTGCGGGCATTTTGGGGTACGGCTACGAAACGCCCCGGATCCTTCTCGAAATGACCTATTGGGGCTGGCTCTTTTAACTCTCCGAAGGTGACTATCCCTCGAGCATGATTGACACGGGTGGTAGTTCTTATGAGAACTGGGAGCTCAAGTTCTTCCGATAGATCGAAAGCGTACTTAGTCATTTCCTTTGCTTCGTGGGGACTGGTTGGTTCCAGCATGGGTATACTTCCCAGTACGGAATAATAACGGTTGTCCTGTTCGTTCTGACTTGAGTGCATAGAGGGGTCGCCGGCAGCTACGATCACCATACCGGCTCTGACACCACAGTACATTAAAGTCATCAAAGCGTCGGCGGCTACGTTTATTCCCACATGTTTCATCCATGCCATGGCCCTGCGGCCGGAAGCAGCCGCAGCCGCAGCCACCTCCATCGCTACTTTTTCGTTGGCGGAGTACTCGAAGTACATACCGTAATCCTTTGCTATCTTTTCGAGGGTGTTCCCTATCTCCGAGGAAGGCGTTCCCGGGTAGGTTGAACCGTGGCCCACACCGGCCTCGAATGCACCTCTCACTATGGCTTCATTGCCTAACAGCATTATTTTTTTACCCGGTTCATCGTGGAGGAGTTCTTTCATCTGTTCAACTCCTATTCATTGACAAGCTCTTCTTTTTTAAGCAAGAGTTCCCATTCTTTATCCACGTTTTTCTGTATCTTTTCCACCTCTTCTTCCGGAAGGTGTCTGAACCTACCTTGGGTCTTGAGGTAATTCTTTACCGGGATCTTGTTCTTTGGCTTCTTGTATATCCTGTATTTACCGTCCTCTATCTCGTAAAGTGGGAACACACAGCTGTCGACGGCCAATCGGCAGAGTTCTATGGTGGCGGACGGATCTGACCTCCATCCTGTAGGGCAGGGTGCGTAGATGTGAATGAACTTCGGCCCGGGTATGTCCTTCGCCTTCTTTATCTTGTCTATCATCAACTCGGGGTAACCGATGCTTACTGTGGCAGCATAGGGTATTCCATGGGCGTTCACTATGTCCATCATGTTCTTCTTAGGATTCTTCTTCCATACCTTCTGCTTTCCAACGGGAGTGGTGGTGGTCCATGCACCGTAGGGTGTCTCACCACTTCGCTGGATACCTGTGTTCATGTACGCCTCGTTATCGTACATGATCTGTATGGTGTCCGTGCCCCTCTCGATACATCCTGAAAGGGCCTGAATACCTATATCCGCGGTACCGCCGTCTCCGGCAAAACCTACTACCGTGATTTCACGGGGATCAACGCCCTTTGCATTCAGCGCGGCCCTTACACCGGAGGATGCCGCACCGGTTGCCTCGAATGCATTGTACAACAACGGTATATCCAAATTCCTAGAAGGCCAAACACCGGGTATTACCGCCCAGCAGCAGGCGGGTATATTGATCATGGTATTTTTGCCAAGCGCCTTAAGTGTATATCTCATGGCGTGTGCCGCTCCGCAGCCCGGGCACGCGGTCGTTCCCTGGAACATTAACTCTTCTTCTGGTAATTTAGCCATTTTTATCGCCTCCATCGTTCTTGGTTGATTCTAAGGTCGACCCATTCGACCTCCTGATCAAGTCCTTTATCCTGAAGTGATATCGCATCCAGCATGACGTTCTTCAATATCTTCGGTGTTAGGTCCCTACCGCCGAGACCAACGATATAATCTTTAATGATTAGGTCTCGTTGACCGTAGAGTGTGTCCTTTATCTCCCTTGCAGCGTCTCCGCCGTGTCCGAAGGTATAGCTCCTGTCGAGAACACCTAACACATTCACGTCCTTGGTGATTTCTCTGAACTTCTCAGCAGGGAACGGCCGGAATGTTCGAAGTCGGGCAAGACCGACGTTATGCCCTTCTTCCCTGAGTTCATCGATTACGTCCTTAGAAGTACTGGATATGGACCCCATCGTTACTATGAGCACGTCCACACCGTCGGTTTTGTACTCCTCTATAAGTCCGCCCGGATTCCTGCCAAAGATTTCCTCGAACTCCTTGTTGACCTTTTCTATCTTGTCCGGTGCCTTTTCGAAGGCCTCGGCGATCTTGTATCTGAAGTCCATATACCAATCGGGCATACCCAGTGAACCGAATCCCAGGGGCCTGTTCACATCGAGCTTGTATTCCGGGTCGTAGGGTGGTAGGAAGTCATCGACTAATTCCTGATCGTATATCTCCACGGGCTCCTTGGTGTGGCTGAGTATGAACGCATCCTCAACCACCATTGCCGGCAGCATTATGTCTTCGTCCTCGCATATCTTGTAGGCCATTATTATGCTGTCAAGCACTTCCTGGTTGTTCTCACAGAAGAACTGTAATTGTCCGGTCCCTTTCTGCGCCAGGGTATCAAGATGATCCGCCCATACACTCCATGGAGGTCCCATGGCCCTGTTTATGTTAGTCATAACAACGGGCAACCTTGCGCCTGCGGCCCATATCAACAACTCGTGCATCAACGCAAGTCCATGGGCAGATGAAGCGGTGTAGGCTCTGGTACCGGCGTTGGATGCTGCAATGCAGGCGGCCATGGCGGAGTGCTCGCTTTCCACCTTTATGTATTCCGAATCCATTTCACCGTCGGCAACCAACTGTGCTATCTTCTCAACCACTTCCGTCTGGGGTGTTATGGGATATGCAGCAACGACCTCTACCCGGGACAGTTTAGCTCCGTAGGCTGATGCAAAGTTACCGGATACTATCCTCATTTCAGACATGATCTGCCTCCTTTTCCATCACGATCGCATCTACGGGACACTCCTTGGCACAAATCCCGCAACCCTTGCAGAATTCGTAGTCCACCACTGCGCCTTCTTTCTTGACATGTATGGACACATCGGGACAGAACTTCCAGCAGATACCGCACTTGATACATTTCTCGCTGTCAACTATGGGTCGCAGTGTTCTCCAGCTTCCTGTCTTTGTCATCAGGTACGATGGGCAGTCGGTTATGAATGTAAGGGGTACGTCTCTGTGGTCTTTTGGATCTTCAACAATTCTATAAACTTCTTTTTCACTCAATATCTTCACCTCTGACTTGATCGTAGGCCTGCTTGGTAGCCTTTACGTTTTCCTCTTTTTTGGCGGGAGCGTTCTTCAGAACGACATCCATCACCGTATCTATGTTTACCATCCCAGTCGCCCGAACGACGGCACCGAGTATGGCGGTATTGACTATGGGGGCAACCTTGGAACCAAGACGGTTTTCAACAGCGATCCCGCTGGCGTCCACAGAATATATGAGGTTATCTACCCCCAAGTCTATCTCATCAGGCGATTTTGCCGTGTTGAGTATTACCTTTCCGTCGGGCTTTAGCCCTGCGGTTACATCCACGGCGTCCAGGAGCGCCATGTCCATCACAATAACAACGTCAGGTTCGTGGATTTGGGCCTTGTTCCTCACCGCTTTACTATCTATCCTGGTAAAAGCGGTTACCGGAGCACCCCTTCGCTCCACTCCATACATTGGAAAAGCCTGTACGTCGTTTCCTTCTTCAAAGGCAGCCCGGGCCAGGAACTCGGATGCAGTCACCGCACCCTGTCCGCCTCTTCCGTGAAACCGTATTTCTATCATTCAAAAGCACCAAGTCACTATCAGTGACTGATATAATTATTTTTTGATTGCTTTTGACATAAGGCCCTTCTTGATATCCTCGATACAAAAGGTCCATTTTGACCAAAACATTTATCAACATACTTATTTTCACGATACGTGTGATAGTAATGATCCGTGAATGTGAAGACGACGGCTATTACCGGGGCGACGAATGCCCGGAATGCGGTGAGAGGGGAAAATTCATAATGAGCGACGAAGAGATAAAAAATCTCGGTAAAACTACCGCCGGGATCCTTCGTCATTTCCCTGATAAGTATGGATTGGATATGGACGAACGTGGTTGGGTCGACCTTGAGCATTACATAAAAGCCCTGCGCAACAGGCAGAAAAGATTCCACTGGTTGAGAAGATATCATATGGACGCCTTGGTGGCCACGGACCCGAAGGGGCGCTATCAGGTGGAAGAGGGATATATACGGGCCACATACGCACATTCAGTTGATGTGGAACTTGATCATCCTACAGAAAACATACCTGAGAAACTGTATTTCCCGACTACGGAGAAGGAAGCCGAGCTGCTCTTGGAAGGGGGGATAAAAGCCTCGGATCGTACATACGTACATCTCAGTGAGACCTATGAGTCCGCAGTGGGTGCAGGGGTAGTCCGCACTGAAAAACCGGTCATACTGTGTATCGATACTCAAAAAGCCATAGAGGAAGGAGAAACGATCATGGAAGCAGGTGACGGCGTATATATAACCAAAAAGGTGGAGCCTGAATACATATCAATACACGAGGAACAGCCTTCGGAAGAGGAAATAGCCACATACACCGAGGAGAAAAAGAAGAGAGAAGAACGTGAATCTAGATAGGATTAAGTGTTACAACGTTGTTTCCTCTTAACACTATAGTACCGATCCTTCTCAGCATATCTTCGGTTTCTTCGGTAGCATCTTCCAGAACCAGGTTCATATAATCGTCATATCCTATCAAGACACCGGATAACACTCTACCGTCCTTTAGAAGCAGTTCGACTTTTTCCCCGAGTGAGTCATTTAGGAATTTAGTAGGTTTAGACATTGTACCGTTGAGCAGTACATGCTATTTATATTTAATCATTTGGTGAAATCGAGCCTGTCAAAAGTTTAGTGATTTTCAGCTTTCCGCAATCCATGAAAATTTATCCATTATATTATACTCTATTACTGATTATTTAGAAATGATCAAATATCACTAAGAACCTGACAGGCTCGTGAAATCGTACTCCCTCCGCTCAATTTAACTCTATCCTCCGGATATTGTACTCCGATATCAACAGGGGTATAGCTATCCAAAGTACCAGTATGGCTATCATAGACCATGTTTGGTATATGTCGGGATATACCTCCACCTCTCTTCCCCCTAGTTCCATCGCCCCTAGCCTCAAAGTCGGCAAATTCAAAGCCAGTAGGGTATACCATATCATCACGGGATTGAGAAATTGTGCCGAGAAATACCAGGTAGGCGGAGAGATGCCTTGAATCAAAGATTCCCAGCCGAAGGTCGCCTCGGCGACGGCATACATGATAAAGAACCAGAGTATATTGAACAGGAACAGAAGAAACACCGATGCGCATACCGCCGAGTTACTAGTTTTAAAAAAAGTGGAGACCATCATGGAGAGGGACAGGTAAACTCCACCTAACATTATGGAACTGAATACGAAGAGATAGTACTCGGCCCAGATCATATCCTTTACCAACGTGGAGAGTATGGCCCCGCCTATACCGAGTCCCAGTCCTATACAGAGGGCTATTAGTGCCCATAGTCCCAGGAATTTGCCTGCAACTATCTCCCCTCTATCCAGAGGATAGGATGATAGGAGCTCCAGGGAGCCGCTTTCCCGTTCACTGACCACGGCGCCGTATCCTAAAATAATACCTAGTACAGGTGCTGTGAACTCCATGTAACTCACCATGTAAACCACGGCCTGTTCCAGGTCGTGCCAGTACTCTCCCTTCTCGCCTGAAGCACCATAGAAGGGTATCATGAGGGACATGGACAAGAAGAGGGCGATCAGTACCAATATCCAGCCGTTGCGCAGGCTGTTCCTAAATTCTTTACTGGCAATGCAGAATATCCTTTTCCACATGGTTTTGGATAAAAAGAGCTTAAATCTTTTCAACTTCATCGTTCTGCCTCCATCAGCTTGACGAATACCTCCTCAAGGTCGGGTTCTTGTATTTTAATATCTAATACGCGGTATCCGCCGGACATCACCTGCTTTAAAATATCTATCTTGTTTTTCCTTTTGCAATAAAAAACAATATCCCCGTTTTCTATTCTAGGTCGGTTTGTATTTTTTACTTTCTTAACAAAATGCAGAGCCTTATCCAAGGGCTCAGCCGTCAATACAACTCGGTCTCCTAACTCCAGCCCCTCGGTGAGATCTGAGATGGTGTTTTCCATAAGCATCTTACCATTGCTTATGATACCCACTCGATTGCATACCTCCTGTACCTCGCTGAGTACGTGGCTGGAGAACAGGATCGTTTTATCCTCTCCGGTCAGCTCTTGCATTTTTTTCTTAACCCACCTTCTGACAGTGGGGTCCAGCCCGGAGATCGGCTCGTCCAGCACCAGCAAAGGTGGATCTCCGATGAGTGTCTGTGCCAAACCCACCTTTTGTTTAACCCCTTTAGATAGTGTTTGCACAGTTCTGTCGGATATAGGTTCCAAATTGAATTCGTTGATTATACTTAGAACCTCCGATTTATCGTATCCCTTCAGTTTACAAAAAAATGTTAGATTCTCCTTTACGGTCAACCGTTCGTACAGAGAAACCCTCTCAGGCACATATCCCATTTTCTTTCTGCTCTGTCGACCGATTTTTTCTCCCTCTAGTTCCATGGTACCTTCGTCCGCCTGGATCAGTCCCATGATGATTCTCAGAGTAGTGGTCTTACCGGCACCATTGGGTCCCAGGAACCCGTATATCTCACCCTGGAATACGGACATATCCAACCCTCCAAGGGCTTCTACTTCGCCGAATTTCTTTCGAAGCCCTTTAACCGTTAAGAATTCCATAGGACCCTCAACGCCGAAGGTCTAAAAAATCCTTTTGCATAGATGGATACATAACATTGGCAGGACGTTACATACATGGGCAAAAATATATTAGACCATGGCGGTATGTTCTGGAAGATGAACGGCTTGGAGAACGGTTCTTACGTTTCAATGACATCCTTCTCAAAGGATTCCCTCGCAACTCACAACCCACCTCATATGGACATACCCGAACTTCCTCCCCTGGGTCGAGTGGTGTTACTGCAGTGTATATCCCTATTGCTCACAGTGGTTCTTGGAGTATTTCTTTTTTTACAACTTCTGTTCTTAGAGGTGAATTCTTTCATCCTTTTTGCGGCAGCCTCCTTATTGTGCGGACCGATATACGCAGTAAACATTCCTTATATGATACGGTACATGGACGTGTGTGAAAAATTAACCCAAAAAACCAAGGCCGAGATACAAGCATCGTTAGAATCTTTCGAAAAGGATCGAAACGGTGAAGATTATCTAACCTTAAGGTACTCAATTTTAAACAATATCCACGACCATAAGAAACTCTCACTCTCCAAAAAGATGATCACCGTCCTTTTTTTCACACCTCTTTTTCCTTTAGTATTCTATATGTTGCTGTATGACATGACCAACACATTGAACAAACATGATAATCTTGTGAAAACGGCACTATCCCATTCGAAAAAGGTAGACACCATCTCTCCAAAAACTAAGGTGCCCGGTGTGTCTCTGAAAATACCCGGCTTTTTTCTTATCTTAGCCGCCATATCCATAATAAGCTTTGGAATGACTTTTTTTATATTCAGCGTTGGTTTTCTTCCAGTTTTCTGGATAGTGATGCTGCATCTCAAACTCCGGACTTATACTGAACCTTCACATGGTAAAAGACGTTTCACCGCTCCTCTGACAGCGGCCTTCATATGCTTCGGCGCTACCGCCGGTTTTGTCGCCGCCGTATCCAACACCCTATACATGTTTTACAATATTCCTATAGCCGTTGTAAGCGAGTCCCTGTTCATAGTCGTTATAGTTTCAGTCATAGCACCTATCGTGGAGGAAACATTGAAGCCAGCGGGTCTCCTGATGTTCCAAGGTGGTAAAAACCGGCACCTACCATTATTTTACTGGGCCCTCTACGGCATGTTCGCCGGTCTCGGGTTCGCACTTATAGAGAACTACGTATATGTACAATCATTTTTGCTCAATTACACCACTACGGAAAGTCTGCAAATGCTGGTCATACGATTTTTGTTTCCCGTTCACATGCTGGGAAGTGCTTTGGTGGGTGTAGGCATCGGTCTTTATAGGATAAAAAAGGAATTACTGTACCTGGTACTGTTCACACTACTAGGTATAATAGTTCACGGAGCCTACAACTTTATAATGACAATGGGGTCGGTATAGATGCAGGATAAAGATAATGTAAGCTGGGGCAAGGTACTACTGCTTTTTTCAGTCCTTACGTTTTGGTATGGTCTATCCTGGCTAGCCTTCCCTACAGTGGTCAACAGCTTCAACGGCATATTGGCGATAAAGGAGGGTACTCTTTTTGACTGGCTGCCTTATGTTAACGGTATCGCACTGATAGTCGGATCTACGATAATGTTTTTATTTTCAATGCGTATACGAAAGAACCGGAGGAGGGATATAAGATAATTACAATTTTCAGCACCATAAAAAATCTTATATTGTTTCAATCCGTCACAGAGAGTAATCCTTGGTAAAGGAGGATGTAAAGATAGACCGATATCAGCATATAGGCGGACACCAAGATTTTTCATCACCAAAGGCTCAGATAGAGACAGCCATAAAAATGCGAGTTGAATCCGATAATATCATGTCCCCTCTATGGTGTTTGGCTCCCTTGGTAGGCGGTGTGGTCCTTATCGCTGGGATAGTATTTGCCTTAGGTGTTTCTTTTATGTTGGATATGACCCCCCTATTTTCAAGTGAGATCGCAGCTATATTTATTGTTATAGCATTGGTTGTATATGTAATTTTGATCGCTTACCCCCTTTACCTTATGATAAAAAGACGAACGGAACATTTCAAAAGGGACCATTTGCTGATGAGTGGCATAATAGGGTACCTTACTCAAAAGTCCTCCGAAAAGGAAGTTTCTATTTCTCAGGAGATAGCTACGCTGAACTCGATAATGTCCGAAGCAAATTTTCGAGAGGACGAAAAAACCCCCCTTATGTATACCATTATTGCATTAATTATACCGATCATCGGATTGTTTTATGTGCTGTATTTCTTGATGGACGACGTTTATTCTCACCATAAAAGGATAGAGGCCTTCATGAAAAATTCACAAGATGGGCTGAACAAGGTCGGAGGTGTTGTAATTGTGCCGTCTTGGAAAACTCTTCCACAAAGGAACTTTGCTACATACTTTTCCCTTTCTATTGTATTCCCTCCTTTTGCCATATACTGGGTATATGGATTAATAAAGGATTATAACCAACATTTCAAGGATCAGTGGCTCTTCGAGGATCAGATATTAACCCATGAAAAACGGTCTAGGCCTTACTCACGTTATCCGTCCATTGGACAATTACCTTATTACAAAGAAACCCATTACGGGCAACCGACTCGAGGACCGTATCAACAGCCACCACAGGGGAATCCCTGTCCGGACTGCGGCAATAATATGCAGTATATAAATGAATATAATCGATGGTACTGCAAAATGTGCCGACAGTATAAATAGAGGTTTCGTGAGAACTCAATAAAGCATATATATACCTTATAAATAGCGCAAGCACGTCAGGTGCTAAAATGAAGCAAAAAGAGGGCAGTAACCTCGGCAAAGAAGAACCCTGGTTGAACAAGAAGCGGGTCATCGTGTTCATACTCGCCGTTATCTTGTTTTTTTTACCTCAGATTTTAAACATAAACGGTCTAGACGGCAATATGAGTGCCGCTCTAGGCATTCTCTTGGTGGCGGCTTTATTCTGGATCACCGAAGTCATACCGCTGTACGCTACATCCCTGGTGATAGTTTTACTGCAGATAATGTCTATCAGCGAGGACGCGGTGACCGTAAATGAAGCACTTGCACCGTTTTTCAACCATATAATCGCTTTATTTTTCGGCGGCTTCATTTTAGCTGCCGCGTTACAGAGGTACAACGTGGATATAAAACTGGCTAAAGAGATGCTGAAAAGGTTCGGTAAGTCACCTCGGGGAGTTTTACTGGGCTTGATGGGGGTAACCGCATTTTTGTCCATGTGGATGTCCAACACCGCCACTACGGCATTGATGGTTGCGTTGGCCATCCCAATATATACACAGATACCCAAAGAAGAAAAATTCACCAAGGCGATGATGCTAGGTATCCCTTTTGCAGCTAACATCGGCGGGATGGCGACCCCCATCGGTACGCCTCCGAATGCCATAATCATTAATGAGTTGGCAATCGCCCGTCCAGGATACGCGTCCATTAACATCACATTTTTAGAATGGATGGTTATAGCCATACCCTTAACTCTGATAATGCTGTTGTTCACATACCTCCTTTTGTACTACTCATACAAACCTTCTGTGAAAAAACTAAATATCAATCTGGAACACAGCGATCTCAGAGGTTTCTCAAAAAAACAACTGTTTGTGCTGTTTATATTTGGAATAACCGTGCTACTGTGGTTAACTTCGTCGGTGTCCACGGTTGATAACCTATTTCGTTCAGCGGGGATAATAGCTTTGATACCTGCAGTCATATTTTTCAGTACCGGATTACTGGATAAGGATGACTTGGCGAAGTTAAATTGGAACGTGCTGCTGTTGATGGGTGGTGGGCTATCCTTAGGAAACGCGATCGACTCCACCGGACTAGCGGATTGGATAGTAAGTCTGATAGATCATCAAGCCTTGGGTGTGATACTGGTTATCGTGGTTTTCGTCGCCATAGCCATCGTACTTTCTACCTTTATGAGCAACACTGCAACCGCCGCCGTAATGGCACCGATCATGATAATAGTGGGGATGGATCTAGGTGCTACCGTATCGATCATGGCCGCCATCGCCTTTTCGTGCTCCATGGCCATGGCTTTACCGGTTAGTACACCGCCTAACGCCATCGCCTATGGGCAGGACGTCATCGACATGAAGGATATGATAATCAACGGTGTTATCGTGGGTATATTTGGGATAATAATGTTGACACTGCTCTTTGGTATATTTTGAAGAAAGAGTTGTCAGCTTTTCGCAGTTATCTTAAGTGTTTAGAAGTCAAGAACTTAGAAACTATTATATACCATTAATCATATCTACCGGCACCGAAAAGGGGTAAAAACATGTACAATATAATGAGTGCGATAAGTAATGTAATAAGTAGCGAGGTAGTTTTGCAGGAAGAAGTCGCTTTTGGGTTGGCAGGCGGCCTTTGTTTTGTGGTTTTTATACTACCTCTGATAATCTGGATTGCCATAGGCATATGGATGTACAAGGATGCCAAAAAAAGAGGTGAAAATGCGGTACTATGGCTGATCGTCGGTCTAATTGCTGGTCTGATTGGATTGATAATTTGGATGGTCATCAGACCCGACATGGCCGAGGTAGAGCAGAAGAAGCGGCAGGAAGAGATGGGCATGGGTGGCGGATATTACCAAGAGCAGCCACCACCGCAGCAGCAATACCAACAACAACCACCCCCATCACAGCAGCCGCCACCGCAGCAACCGGGCCAGTCGTGTCCTGATTGTGGTAGCAACATGCGCTACATAGATGAGTACAACCGCTGGTACTGCGATAACTGCCAGGGATACAAGTAAACATCCCAAACCCTTTCTTATCTTTTTTGTCAAAAATTTTATTTGTGAGTTACCTTTAGGTTCAGTTCATGACTTATGGAATAGGCGACACCTCTCTTGTAAAGGCCGAGAAGATCGGAAAAGAAATAGGTGCCCGAGAGCTTTATCTGAAACTTGAGGGTGAGAATCCAACGGGAACACACAAGGACCGTCTGGCAATCCAGCACGTAGATGATGCCATAATCCGAAATCACGACATCATCACCGTGGGTTCCTGCGGTAATTATGCCCTTGCAATGAGCTTTGTCACCTGCAAATCTTCTCTTAAATGTGTTGTATTCTTACCGAAGAAATACACCGGTAGCTGTCGAAAAACTCTCGGAAAATACGGTGCAGAAATACACACGGTGGAAGGAGGTTACGAGGAATCTGTCATGGCAAGCAGGGAGATGGCAGAGAAGATGGGATGGTACGATGCAAATCCAGGGAACAAGAACACTTCCACGTCGTTGGTAGCTTACGTTGACATATCCGAGGAGATACAGGAACAGCTGGGCGAAACACCCTCTTCCACATCCGTCCCGGTGGGGAACGGCACTACCCTGGCAGGTATTCACCTCGGTTTCAGACTGTTGTGGCATAAACGCCGTTCCACGGGCATACCCCGGATGATAGGTGTTTCCAGCACAGGTAACAACTCAGTGATCGAAAGTTTTTCCAAGGGATTTAAGGAGATGGTGGACCTGTTGCCCGAAGATATCCAGGAAACGGAGGTGAACGAGCCCCTGTTGAACTGGCACGCCTATGACGGTCAGGAGGCATTGAACGCGGTCTATGATACCGATGGTATGGCGGTGGGACTTTCGGATCAAGAGATGCTGCACTACCAGGAGATGCTAAAAGCGGATGGCATAGAGAATGTACTGCCAGTATCCGCTGCCGCACTGGGGGGATTGAAAAGATTTTTAGCGGAGAACGAAATAGAAGGAAAACACGTTATAGTGCTCACATCAGGTGTTAAGAATGTTCGGAATTAAAGAAAAAATACCCGCTCTGGTATTCTCGGAAGGCGAATTCGGGAAACTGGACGGTAAGACAGCCAACGGATTGACAAGATTCTCGCCGAAGTACGAGATATTAGGTGTTATCGACAGCACCCAAAAATATCGATATGTCCATGAGGTACTGGACGATGTTAAGGAGGAGATCCCGCTGTTTTCCACCTTGGAAGATGCTTTGGGAAAGGTTGAAAAAAAACCCAAAGCCTTCATAAACGGTATCGCCAGGGACGGAGGAGCTTTTCCGTATGAGTACAAAGAAGTATTCTTGGGTGCCATGGATCACGGGATGGATATAGTAACTGGAACTCAGGAGTACCTTACCGAGGATCAGGAATTCGTACTCAAGGCCGAAAAATGTGGTGTTGAGATATGGGACGTGAGAAAACCGGTAGATGAATCTTATTTTGTTTGTGGTAAGATCCGGGTTGACGGACTCCCTCCAAGGATACTTCTCGTAGGAACTGACTGTGCCATAGGCAAACGGACAACGGCTATAGAGCTATACAAAGAACTCCGGGCCCGGGGATACAAACCAGCTTTTGTGGCCACAGGACAGACCGGGTTGATGCAGGGAGCTAGGTACGGCACACCCCTGGACGCCATTAAAGGTGATTTGCTAAGCGGAAAGGTAGAGCATGAAGTATGGCTTGCATCCAAGGACGCAGATATCATATTAGTTGAAGGTCAGGCCTGTATAACTCATCCTCAGG
>JAWOAU010000104.1:0-41107 GCA_046498385.1 Thermoplasmata archaeon
GTCCGGCAGCGATACCACCTCCGGAATATCCCGGTACGAGATACGGTTGAACGAAGGTGATTGGATCAACAAGAGCACTGGCACAAGTCACACCTTTACCGGTCTTTTAGAAGGCGTTCATATGGTTTACGTCAGGGCACATAATAATGCAGGGCATAACACCACCGTTAGTGTTAACTTCACCGTAGATATCTCTTCACCTACCGTTGAAATAACGTCTCCTGAAGATGGGGAACTTTTCGCAATCGATACCGTTGTAATCACTTGGAATGGTAGCGATCCGGTTTCAGATATATCCCTTTATCAGATATGTTTGAACGGAGGGGATTGGATCGATGTGGGTACTGAAACATCCCATATACTCAACGACCTGCCAGACGGTACTCACACCGTGGAAGTGCGTGCCCACGACAATGCAGGCAACAACGCAACCACCGCAGCATCCTTCACCGTGGATACCGTCCCTCCGGAGATATATCACGAACCTATGTCAAGATGGCACAAGAACGATGAAGTGGTCATCGAGGCTGAAGTAACCGATAACTTCGCCGTAGAGAACGTGACCTTTTATTACAGCTATAACGGTATCACCGGTAACATTAGTATGGATCACATAGAGAACGATTTATACCGTGCAGTCCTTCCAGCGATAAATGCCGAGTGTGTGCTAGAGTACACAATACATGCTGTCGATTGGACTGATAATTCATTCGTCACGGATACATACTCCCTCCACGTTTTGCGCCTAACCCCTCCAACCATAGAATATATCTCCATGGGGGACCATGAAGTTATGCCGTTGAACGGTACCCTGAGTATGACCTTTTCAAAGCCTATGGAAACTGACATCAAGTCCGCTATCACCGTAGAGCCAGATGCATACTTCGAGATCGATTGGATAGATAATTATAATATGAATATATCTTTTTACGACTTGGCTCCGGAAACGGAGTACATGATCACATTCAATAACTCTTTGATAAAAGACATAAACAGCATACCTATGGAAGATAGTTATACCTACACATTTACATCCCAAGGATTACCCGAAATAGAGTTTTTGAGCACCGTCGAAGATATATCCAAGGGTTCAAAAATCGCTGTTGAAGCGGAGATACAAAGCAGCGTAGGTTTGCATGAGGTTTTACTATTCTATAACGACACAAAGGGTATATCTCATAAGATATACGCTATCCAAGACCAAGGAGATATCTGGACTGGCATCATCCCGCAGCAAAATTTTTCCGGAGAATTGAGTTATAGATTTACTGCGGAGGATATCAGCGGACTCGTCACAGAGAGCATTGAATTTATCATCAACGTTACCAACCCATCTTACGTCTATCCTCCGAATAACGTGGAGGCAGAAGCCGACACACCCTTTGAGTTCTCCCTGCGAGTAACTAACCCCGTAGGTGTTCTTCGAGTGATCATCCATTACACCACCTCCCATGGTTCTGAAAACTCGGTGAACCTTCAACTAGAAAGCGGGAATCTGACGGATGGTAACTGGAACTGCAGACTTATCATACCTGAAGGAGATGTATCATATCAAATAGAGATCGTCGATGTATACGGAGAAAATATTACGCTTCCCGAGAACCATGCGTCCTTCTCAGTAAATGAGAAATCTACTTTATTCGGAGGTTACTTTTTGTTGATCATATCGATCATCGTCGTTGTCTGCATAGCCGCCGGAGGAGCTTATGTTCTTTGGAAAAAACGATCGGATGAAGACGAGGAAGACCAGGCAGTACCTGCCGTAGTCGATGGAAAAAGCAGCAGGACTCCAGAGAGCACTGAGGATATTGACAAAAACAGATGCACTGTTTGTTTTGGTCAAATAGATGATCCTGAGTCACGTTACCGATGCAGCGATTGTGGAAACACATATCATAAAAGCTGCATAGATAAGGTGAAGGAATGTCCAGTGTGCGGCAAGGATCCAAATACCTCAGAGAAAGAGGAATGATGTCGTAAAATTCAAATATTTGGGTCGATACATCATCTTCATGCAGTTTAAGCACTGTGTAATGCTGATTATAGTGTTATTGACACTGATTGTGCCATCTTCGGGTCTTGAGACGGAGTTTCAAGAAGAGCCCAAAGAGTTGTTAGTGGGCGATTCCGCCAATTTTATTATCAACGTCATGGACGCAGAAAAAGTATTCATCAATTACTCTTTTAACATGGAATCACACAACGTCAGCATGTTATCTGAAGGTACACAATACAGCTATCACATCCCCAATATATGGTCATCAGGTATGATCGAGTATTATTTCATCACCGTTGACAGTAAAGGCATGTGGAACAGTACTCCTCTACAATATATCTACGTAAAGGACGATGGGGGATGGAGTTCCTCATTATCCCATCAGCCTGAACAAGATCCCATCTGCAAGACAGAAAAAATCACATTCAACGTATCTACCTCCTACCATGTAGATCCGGTTTCCATAACACTATTTTACATAGGTGATGAAAACATCACACACCGTGTTAGCCTGCGTAAAGACCAAGATCATTGGACCTCTACGATCCCACCTCGGGAGCGGAGCGGTATCATGGAGTACTGGTTTCAGATGGAATACGAGAGCGGCCCCAGTGTAAATTCAAGCAGATACCACATAACGATAGAAAATCCAGTATCAGCTTCATTCCATCATCATGAGGGGCGGGAGGGCGAAATCTTTCATTTTCAGATATCTCTGAGTAGTCCTGTAGATATACTTCAGGCCACCCTGCATTACGAAATAAATGGTGAGCCAATGTCTAAACCATTGATACTGCAGGAGGGAAACCACGGCAGCGGCACATGGGGTACCGAACTAAAACTGAACCAAGGAGAATTTAATTATCACGTAAGCATAGTGGATATGAACGGTGAGATGGACTTGATATCGCCCTCCGAACCTATCAGGATAAGGGATAGTTCCCGATTACCTATACCTACGATTTACGTTATAGCGATCATTGCTTTAACTATAGGGGTGGTTGCGCTAAAAAGAAGAGCCGTCAAAGTTCAGGACGACATCCCTCAAAGATCACCCGTTCCAACCCAACAAGTTAATAATGAAAACTGTACTATATGCTTCGAGCTCATTGAAGAAAAAGAATACAGATGCACGGGCTGCGGAGCATCGTATCACGCCGAGTGCATCCGGCAGTTGAACGAATGCCCAATATGCGGCACAAAGCCAGCAGGTGTTGACAATGAAGGATAAAAAAGGAAAAAAGCACGAAAACTTCAGCGGATGGTACAACGAGGTAATAGAAAAAGCAGACCTAACCGACAAGAGATACCCAGTTAAGGGTATGAACATATGGACACCCTACGGCTGGAAGCTGATGTCTCTCATAGATGCCGAAACACGCAGACTGATAGACGAGAACGGCCATCACGAGGTGAAATTTCCACTACTTATACCGGAAGATGAATTTCAAAAGGAGGCCGACCATATCAAAGGCTTCGGTGACGAGGTGTATTGGGTATCTCATGCAGGCAGTACCAAATTAGACGTTCCGTTGCTTTTAAGACCTACAAGCGAGACCGCCATGTACCCTGTATTCGACCTGTGGATACGCTCACATGCAGACCTGCCTTTGAAAATATACCAAATGGTCAACGTTTTTCGATACGAAACAAAGCAGACCAGGGCGTTCATGCGCATGAGAGAAATACACTTTTTCGAAGCACACACCTGTCACGCAACGGAAAAAGAAGCTGAAAAACAGATCCACGACGATCTTGAAATAATGGATGAACTGGCCAAAAAACTGTGCATGCCCTACCTTAAACTAAGAAGGACCGACTGGGATAAGTTCCCAGGAGCACATTATACGGTTGGTGGAGACGCATTACTACCCACCGGCCGCCTTCTGCAGATAGCGGGCATACACCAATACCTCAACAACTTTGCAGAGGCCTACGACATAACCTACGAGGACTTAGACGGAGAACACAGGTACGTCCATCAAACGACCTACGGCATGTCCGAGCGTTTGATCAGCGCCATAGTCGCCATACATGGCGACGATAAAGGCATCGTTCTACCTCCGGCCTTTGCACCGATCCAGGTGAGGATAGTCCCTATATTCTACGAAGAGGATTCCGACCTCATGGAATACTGCCAGACCATAGTAAACCGGGTCAAAGAGTGTGGACTTCGAGTAGACATGGACGATAGACCGGACCTAAGGCCGGGCAGTAAATTCTTTGAGTCCGAAGAAAAAGGTATACCCGTACGGATCGACGTGGGTGGTAAGGAATTAGAACAGGATATGGTAACCTTGGTAAGAAGGGATACCGGCAGGAAGAGCACCGTAGACCTGGAAGATTTTGAGGAATATCTAGAAGATCTGCTCAACCTGATGGAAGAAGAGATGTACGCCCGTGCTGAAAAGTACCTTCAAGACAATATCGTAGATGTTTGTGATATTTCAGAGATCACCGAAGAAAGAGTCTACCGCACAGGATGGTGCGGTACTTTAAGCTGCGGAGAAGATATAGAAGAGGCGACGGATAGAAACCTGCTTGGAACACTCTATCACGGTGAAGAATTTAAAGGAAAATGTATATGGTGTGAAAAAGAAACCACTATCCCTGTATATCTATGCAAAACTCATTGATCGTCCAATGAATACAGCATAAAACCGATCAAACCAAAGCCCACCAACACCACGGTTACCGCATATACGCCTACGTCAAACCATGTACCATGAGCAAAGGACCATGAAAAATAAAACGCCACGCCTAAAGCTGCTAGTAAAGCGTAAAGCATACTCAAATGTTCTTTTTTTATGAACTCATTCTCTGACATGACTACAAAAAGAAAGAAAGGGGTTATTAAAAGGTTTTGCCGCTTCAGGACAAGTAGTGTCCAGCGCCGAAAGGTTGAGGGTTCAGACCTTTGCGCTCACGTATCTTTTGTGTGATCTCATCCTGCATATTCTTGGGAACGCGTTCGAAGCCAAAGTGTTCGGTTGACCAAAGCGCCTTACCGCCGGTCACACTGCGTATGTCTCCTGAAAAGCCGAACATCTCTGCAACGGGCGCCTTTGATTCCAACATGGTGTTGGTACCCTTCTGCTTCATGTCCAGTATCTCCCCACGGCGCTGTTGTATCTCTACAGTGGTGTTGCCCATGAGATCCGCAGGCACATCTATGAAAACCTTCTGTTTTGGCTCCAATAGTATCCTGCCGGCCTCACACATGGCTCCGTAGATTGAGTTTTTAACAGCGGGTATGGTCTGGGCCGGACCTCTGTGAATGGCATCCTCGTGGAGTTTGGCATTCACAAGTTTAACCTTGACGCCTTTGCATTGCTCTCTTGCCTGGGGTCCCTGTTCCATAGCCTCGTGGAAACTTTCAACGATCAGCTCCATGGTCTCGTATAGATACTGTATTCCCTTGGTCATGTTCAACAGTACGTTATCTCCATGGAAGTCAACGATATTCTTTGATTCGTCTTTATCCATACCTAGTTCCTGAAGATCTTTAGCCAGCTGATTCTTGTTCTCTATCTTTCCACTCACCTTAATATCGCCGTCTTCGATAGCCTTTACGATCGGTTCCTCAAATGGCTCCACTTCCATGTAGAACCGGTTGTGCCTGTTGGGGGACACACCTTCGAAGGGACCTCCTTTGCCTTCCACGCATTCCCTGTAAACAACGATGGGCTTGGATGAGGTGATGTCAACTCCGTGCTCCTCGCGTATCCGGTGTTCAGTGACCTCCAAGTGAAGTTCACCCATACCTGACAGTAGGTGTTCTCCGGTTTCCGCATCGATCTTCACTTCTATGCTTGGATCCGCCTTGGCTATTGACCTTAAAACTTCTATGAGCTTTGGCAAGTCAGCGGTGTTCTTTGCTTCAACCGCCTTTGTAACTACAGGTTCAGAGTAGTGCTTCATCTCCTCGAAGGGGATCATGTCCTCCTTAGAGCTGATGGTTGAACCTGCGATGGCATCCCTTAGGCCGCTTACGGCAACCACATTTCCTGCTTTTATTTCATCCACCGGTATTCGGTCTGCACCGACCATCAGAGATACCTGCTGTATACGATTTGGTTTAGGCTGCTTATCTATGTGCAGCATCATTCCATTGGATATCTTACCGCTAAACAGCCTGCCGACAGAGATCTCCCCTGCATGGGGGTCCATCATTATCTTGGTAACCATCATGCCGATAGGGCCGTTTTCGTCACAGTTTATCATCGCCTTTCCTATATTCGAGTCCTCATCACCCCTCCATATATTAGGTATGCGGTATTTTTGAGCGGTTATGGGATCAGGCATGTGCCGTAGCACCTGATTGAGCACGATTTCGTGGAGTGGTGCCTTCTTTGCCAGTTCTTTTGTTTTGTCTTGTTCTATGTACTCGTAGATGTCTTTGAAAGTGATCCCTTTAGATTTCATATACGGTACCGAGATCGCCCAGTTGTAAAGTGCGGTACCAAAGGCAACGTTTCCTTCTTCAACGTTCAGCCTCCATTCGTCCTCAAACTCCTTTGGAACTAACTGCTTTATCAGATCATCTACCTCTTGTATTATCTTGTAAAGCCGCTGCTGCATTTCTTCTCCCGTAAGCTTGAGTTCATTTATCAAACGGTCGACCTTGTTGATGAACAGTACAGGTTTTACCTTTTCCTTTAAAGCCTGTCTGATAACAGTCTCGGTCTGGGGCATGACCCCTTCCACACCGCATACCACTATGATCACACCGTCGACGGCCCTCATGGCCCGGGTGACATCTCCGCCGAAATCAACGTGTCCAGGTGTGTCCACAAGATTGACAAGATACTCGTCACCCTCGAACCCATGAACCATAGATACGTTGGCGGCATTGATTGTTATTCCACGCGCCTGTTCCTGTTCATCAAAATCAAGCATCAACTGCCGACCGGCTAATTCTTCGGACATCATCCCGGCGCCGGCGATCAAATTGTCGCTGAGCGTAGTTTTACCGTGGTCTATGTGTGCCGCAGTGCTGATGTTTCTAATGAACTTCGGTTTATCCATCAATTTTTGAGCTTTTTGAATATTCTTTTCCTTTCGTCCCATGAACGATCACCTTAATTATCTCGCGGACTGAGCCATCCGTTCCATCTCATCCTTTCTAGAGACGGCAAATGCATTTCGGTCTCCGTTGGCCGCCTTGATCAATTCGTCCGCTAAACAGGTGGCTATACCCTTTTTGTTTTTAAAGGAAGCTTTAACAGAACCCTTTGCATTGTTACCTAACGCTATGGAAAGTCTGCGCCACGGAGAAACATCTACGGCCTTTGGTACTGAGATTCCACCATAGGTGATCTGTGTGGTCTCCTCCTTAGGAGCGGAGTTCTCAATCGCCCTTACCAAAATCTGCGCAGGGTTTTTATTGGTCTTTTCATGAATTATATCAAAAGCCTCTTTCACCGTGTTGTAGGCCTTGGTCTTTTTCCCAGTATATCTCTCGGTGCGCATCATTGAGCTTATCAAACGCTCGATGATGCTGACTTCCTCCTTTCCAAACCGTTTGTTGGCGTGTGAACCCCCACTATGAGGTACTAGGATCGGCTGTAAATTTATATATCGTTTGAGTCCAGGGTCGTTGACGACCACTTCGCTCAAGTCGTATCTATCGAATAATAGGGGCATCTCCAACTGGTCGAACATGCTGCCCTTGTCTGTATCGTTATTTTTACTACTTTTTTCTTCACTCATAACTAAACACCCTTCTCATCATCTTAGCGGCTTTTCTCTCCTGCCTGCAACCAGTTCAATCAATGCAACCCTGTTTACCTTGACAACTTTGAAACGCACTCCGGGTATATCGCCATACGCTCTTCCTCTCATACCCCCGATACCCTCGATGAGAACCTCATCGTGCTCGTCAATATAGTTGATAGCTCCTTCACCGGGTGCAAAGGCGGTCACCTGCCTACCGTTTTTGATCAGCTGGATCTTCACACATTTCCTTATGGCAGAGTTGGGCTGTTTAGCCTCTATACCCACTTTTTCCAGCACTATCCCTCTTCCCTGGGGTGCACCTTCCAAAGGATCCGTCTTCTTCTTGAGACCTTTCGCTCTCTTCTTATAACTAAGATCACTCCATCTGAAGTGTTGTCTGCTCTTTTTTAGTTTGCGCGCACAATTAAGACCTTTAGCCAATGTTTCAACTCCGTTAAGCTTTATGGGTTATTGGATTGGAGTCGCTTATAAAGCTTTTGGTATTTAATGCTTTGTGTACACTCAAAATGTTATTGACATGTAGTGAAGAGGATATAGATTCTTCTTGATTTAAATATGATCGGATTAGTGACTGGCTGTGATCATTATCAGCTGGAGTTGCATCTACAACACTCACAGGTTGTATCACTTCATACCGCCTGAGTAAAATCTACCGCATTTTGGTACCGTTCTCAAGTACGATGGTCTCCGTAGAACCGCTCATCTTTAAAAGTTCCTGGAGAGACTGGGCATAGTCTTTTCCGGATTTCTCGAAAAGAGCTTCAAAATAACCCGATAAAAATTCACCGGTCTCAACTTCGTTATCATCGTACTTCCATTTATGAGACTGTGCTCGGCCGATGGCGTGAAGGAACCCGTAAGCGATGGCCTTCATGCGGGTGTCCCGGGGGTTGATCTCTTTAACATAGTTCAACGCCTCGTCAGCGCCGCTGGTTTTAAAGGCGAGGATTAAATCATGGGCGAACTTTGCGCGGGGTGGAAGTGATTTAAAAGATGGTAATGATGACAATTCATCGAGTTTCATCTTTTTTTTCCTCGCGGTTCTGACGACTTCTCTAGGTATCTCGCCCTTTTTCTTCCCGGCGGATACTAACTCGCCTACGATGGATTCATCATCCAGCATGACACTCAGGATTTCAACCGCATTTTCATCCCATGCCTTTTCAAGTAGTTCGTTCACGGTCCCGTGTTCAAGCATAACCGGTCCGGTAAGTTTTATGGTTTTCTTGAGTACGTCTTCCTCCCAATCTTCATACCTTAAAGAATTTAAAAATGCCCTAGCATCATCTCCAAAACATTTTTCGCTTATAGCATACAGTTCACTATTTTTTTTCAAAGCGTTTCTATTCTCCGACACTATCCTATCGATCAGCGTTCTGTCCGACATAGACCCGGAGAAATATTCGTTCTTTGTTGAACGTTTTAAGGAATATGTATTATCAGCGATCCTGCAAGATTCGCAGTTAGACCCGCATTTCATGAGATATTTACCTTCAACAGCGAAGAGTTTTTGGTTGTCCGGAGAAGCGATTCCGCTGCTAAAATGTATGAATAAGTTAGAGCCGTCGTCAGCACATCTTTCACATACTTTAAACGATCTATTTATGGAACGCCATTTCAGTGTAAAGTAAGTAAGACCGTGGTCCGTGTGAGAACATGAATAACCCTGTTTTTCTTTATTGAATTTGTAACCAGATGTAAATATTTTTCTCTTTATATATCCTTTAGGGGGGGCATCTTCTTTACCGGTACACACCAATTCACCACCCCATGAATAAATGTGATATCCTTTTTTGGAATAATCGTGATATGCCATCAACCTAAGGAAAGGGTCGTCAAAATGCTGTATTCCTACAAGACATCCCGCCTTGGCACTACCCTTTTTAGCATAGGATATATTTCCCTGTGGAGTCTTAGCATTGGCTAATAACTTTGCTTTGCCCTCATATGCCAACAACATGGTAGCGGCAGTCGCCTTAGTCAGGTCCGGTCCCCTTTTTGAATATTTCTCAAGCTTTTTTTGGTCTTCTTTATAATTCTCTAGTTTTTCAACCAACCTTTTCTCCTTACCAAATTTACATAGAAAACAGCTGCTTTCACACTTCGGTATGACCACTTTAGGGTTTTCTTTGATCTTTTTTGCGACCTCTATGAGTTTTTGTTCCTCAACTTTACTGGCCCGCTTCGGCCCCTTTCGAAATAATCCGGGAAACATTTTACTCCTTTTTTCAATCCTTGGTGATGTATAAGCCCGCTGGTTTTTTGATATACTTTTTTGCCTTACGGGCCTTTACTATCTCTTCCGCAACTGCCGTCTTGTTAGCTAAGCCTTCTGGATTTTCGATTTTTTCTTCGGCTGCAAGGCGGTTGAGTTCTTTTCGGGTATATTTGTCAACCAACGTCTCAATTTCTTCTTCGGACATAGAAAGTCAATAGTATTCATGTTATTTTAGATTTTAGTTTGATGTTTGGACTTTTTGAACTGTTACAGACGATCAAAAGATGTGCGAACGAAAAATATATTACGTCTCCTTGCGTGCACAGGGACAATGGAAAAGATATGGACTGAGAAATACCGGCCCGACGTACTAGAGGATGTTTATGGTCAGGAACGGGTTATAGAACGGTTAAAAGCATATGTGAAAAAGGGATCGTTACCTCATCTACTCTTCGCAGGCCCGGCGGGAACGGGAAAAACCACTTCGGCCATCGCCCTCTCCAAAGAGCTGTACGACGAGCAGTGGAAAGCCGCCTTCTTTGAATTGAACGCCAGTGACGAAAGGGGAATAGATGTTATCCGTAACAAGATAAAAGAATACGCACGGACCACCGCCATCAGCCAGCGTGGTTTTAAAATAATATTCATGGACGAGGCGGATTCCCTGACCTCTGAAGCACAGGCTGCCCTCAGAAGGACCATGGAAAAATATTCTAACAACTGTAGATTTATACTCTCCTGCAACTACTCTTCAAAGATTATCGATCCCATACAATCTCGATGTGCGGTCTTTAGGTTTAGACATATAACCAACGAAAATGTTAAAAGCTGGATCGAGCATATCGCAGAGGAAGAGGGACTGGAAATATCGGATGAAGCTATGGAAATGCTGGTTAGATTGGCCGAAGGAGACCTTAGGAGAGCAACGAACTTACTTCAGATTTCAGCTTCTACTACCGACAAAATATCCGGCGAGGTGGTAAGACGGAGTGCAAATGTCGCCAGACCCCAAGACATAGAAGACCTCATCGTTTCAGCCATGAAAGATGAATTTGTGGTTGTTAGAAACAAGCTAGACGATCTTCTGATAGAAAACGGCTTGTCAGGTGGAGATATAATCAAGCAGATACACAAGAGTATCTACAACGTTCCCATGGATAACTGGAAGAGAATGAAGTTGGTAGAAAAGATCGGTGAGGCCGAATTCCGTATGGTCCAGGGTTCTAACGAAAGGATCCAGTTAGAGGCACTTCTGGCACAGTTCACATTGGAAACAAAAAACTGACCTATTCCCCAATAACTTTCACGATTATTTTTCTTTCCCTGGCAGGAACGTCCATATCGCAGAGTATTATTTGCTGCCAAGTTCCCAACGTCAATTCTCCGTTTGACAGCGGTACGGTTAAACTAGGACCGAGGAAGGACGCCCTTACGTGTGAATGACCATTGCCATCATGCCATCTTTCGTGATGCTCGTATCTTATATTCTTTGGAAACAGTTTTTCCAAAGCACGGGGGAAATCTTCCAGTAATCCGGGTTCGTACTCGATGGTAGTTACGGCACCGGTCGCTCCTGGAACAAAGACCAATACGATGCCTTCCTTGATACCGCTTTTTTTTACAGATTTTTTCACCTGCGGAGTGATATCTTTTATGTCCAACTCCTGGGATGTTTTAACTGTAAACACTATTTCTTTGACGGTCATAGTCCACATCATCCGGAATCTGTTTTATACCACTTTCGGTCGGAATTAAAAAAATTTGAGCTTTTTCTTTCCTTCGATCTCGGCGATATCATCGAACAGATCTATCTTGATCGGCACTGCAAATTTGGTGAATATGCTGCTGACGATAGCTTCACCTTTATCAAGACTGGCAATATTTTTACTGTCTTTGGAAAGGTCCTGTGCAACGCTTCCTATTATAGCCTCCCTTTCACTCCTCATCTCGTTACCGAGGATTATCTTTGTATTCATGTTAGCCAACAGTTCACGGGGGATCATACTTGATAATTGAGTTATGGCGATTAGGCCGACTCTGAACTTTCTACCCTCTCTAGCGATGGTATGAAACACGTTCCTTCCGGCACGCTCACCCAATACCCTAGGGGCCTCTTCGATCACGATACTTATGGTCGGCTTGCCATCTAGTTCGCCCGACTCCTTGTAACGTTTGTACCGGTTGAATACCCTGTTTGTGATCATACCCGCTATCAACAATTCTTTGTCCTGGGGCATGGAACTGGTATCTAGTATGATCGTCTTACCGAGTTCCATTGAATCTACGATCTGGTTCAACATGTTTACGTTACCTTTGGTGGTAAATATACCGCTCCTGCAGTAAACCCTGCCGTCTTCCCGGTGTACGTCTATAGCTAGGGACAATTTCCTCCTAAGTACGTCCAGCGTGGTTTCCTGGATACCGTGTAGTTTTGCCTCATCTTCGCTGCTAAGGTAAATATTTGTCAGCCACTTGTCCCTGTACTCCTCATAGTAAACATACATGGCATCTGTTTGTGCGGATGTCAGATCGATGATCCCGCTTAGGTCCCATGGTTTAAGCAGATCTATGTTGAGTTTTAAGCTGAAACCCCCTTTGGGGGAGTTCGGCGAATAGTATTCCATTTTACTTTGTGCTTTAGGATGATCTTTGACACCGATTTCGTTCCTACCGTAGTATTCATCGTGGGGATCGATTATCAGCATGCCGCAGTAATCTTTTGGTATAAGGTTCCAAAGCATCACCTTTACCAGATTGCTCTTTCCCCTACCTGTAGTTGCAGGTATGAGTATATGATGAGACAATGCTTTTTTTCCGTCTATATAAACCGGCACATCAAGCACTCTGCTCCCGCTCCTTATTTTCCCTAGATACAATCCATTTTCCGGTTCATCCATGAAATGAAAATGGTCCTCCTTTACCCGTTGGATCTGGTTAAAAAAAGGGGGTAATTTCTTCGGTATCTTCGCTTCACCTTCCTTCACGTGGACCAGAAGTTTTGCCTTGGCATTGATGTAATTTCGGATCTCCTCTTCCATTAGGCTGGTATCTTGGTAGCCCTCAAGCTGCATGCCGCTTATACGTGCCAGGTCGTCGTCTTCCATGAGAGATTGATATCCCAGATCGTGTACCTGTAAGATAACGTTACCTCCAACGGATAACAGTTCTCCTATCTCGATGGTTTTTCCGGCCTTCTGCCTGATGTAAAGTTCTCCGTATTCTCCGCCGATTATCTGTCCAACAACTGCCAATTAAATCACATCCTATAACTCACTTAATTTATCATGGGCGTCCAGGGCCCTCATCCTATGTGAAACGGTTTTTTTCATTCTGTCCGCACCGGCCCTTCTAAGGTGCTTGGTTTCCTCATCCGAAACCCGGGCTTTGATATCCGCATCCACCAATCCGTAGGGATATCCTAGGAACAATGGGTCTCTTGCTTGATTCGCTAGGTATCCTAAAACCTCTTCTTTTTCTTGTTTGAATCCATCATAAAATTCCGTTCGAAAAACGTATTCCGATCGAGGGTGGTACTTTACTATGGACATATCTCCGCGGTGGTCCGGATTATGATTGATTGCCAAGGGGTGATACATCCAAAGTTCCGAGTCGAAGTCCCGGGCAAAAAACCTTACCGCCGAGATTAGAGGATGCCCCAAGGTCGTTCGGAGGGAACAACTCTTGGCGATTCCAACCAGATTTACGTTCATCTCTTCAACTGCATGGTACAAGGCATCCGCATACTTCTTTTCGTTCTCCACGCTGGTCTGAAGGACCCCGTCTTTCACCAGTATATCACCATCATGCAGATACTCCTCCACCGCATATTTCATAGCACTCCATTCCAGATATGTCCTGATTATACGTCCGGCCTTTTCTGATCCTCCTAGTTCATCCTTACTCAGCAGAAAATCCCGCTTGGGAATCGAGATATCCGACTCCATGGGATAAAGATTGCACTTCACATGGCGATCATTGTCCTCGACCATCAAGAATGTATTCAACGGTTTGACATTTTTATATCTTTTACGACCTTTGAACAGATTGAAATAAACACGGATAAGGTGCAGCGAATCTACTGGGGAGCGGTAAATGCAGTTATTACCTCCGTCCACGCAGCATACGATTCTATCTCCTTTGTCCCTGAATCCGTACTTGGAAAAGTTGTCAGTGGATAAAGGCACTGATTCATAGTAACCCTGATGGTGTTGAAAGAGAGGGTCACCCCATTCGTCCGGTATACCACCCATCTCTTCGATAATACTCCATAATTCCTGTATCATTCATTGGGTCAATCCCATGAGGGGTACTTAATATTTCACAAGGGGGATGAATGAAAGTGACTGATTTAAGATTTCGTTGATACGGCGGGATGTCAGTAATGTCCCAGCAGTCCTCTGTCTTTGGCAAGTTTCTCCAATAGGTTAAAAACAAGATATCCGGCTATAAGATATGCAAATGAATTGATGAGCAGGATAGCTAAAGAGCCCTTTGACAGCTCGGCTATGGTCGAGCCTCCCACCAGCAGTCTGTTCAAAAGTAAGTTCCCCCAGGATATGGGTACAACATATATGATAGGATGGTCTGTTACGCTGGGAAGTACTAACAGGAAGATAAATATGAACTGGAGGATGCTAAATGCACCCTGTACCTTCTTAAAAACAAGTGCCAGGCCGCCCATCATAAAGCCGATACCGTAAACCGCAAGAATTGTGATGAACATCAAGGGTATAACTCCCCAGGAAAACGATAGATAATAACCGGTTCCTACCATCATAAATATCATGAATGTCACGATGAGGAGCAGGTTGAATAAGAAGGAAGCGATGATCCTGTACCCGGATATCCTGCCGAAACTCATGGGAGAAAGGTACAGCTGTTCCAAGGTACCGTTCCTTGCTTCTTCAAGAAGGGACCAGGCAAGCTCGGAGAAACCAAGTATAACAAATATCCACATGGCGAAACCCACTATTGTGCCCCCCAGTGTCTCTCCGGTAGCCTCAAAGGCCTCCAGACCAAAGAAAACCATGGCGAATAGTATGTAAATCCCCCCCATCATCATAACCGTGTTGAAGGCATATCTCTTCAACTCGATGAAATATTTTTTTAATATGGCAAGGAAAACAGCGCTCTCTTGCATCATTTGTGCCTCCTGAGAACTTTAAGGAATATCTCCTCGAAGCCGGGCTCTAAACTTCTGATCTGTTCAATTTCAGCGTGATTTTCTCGTAGAACTTTCATCAATCTATAAACTGATTCAGAAGAGGACAGGTGGGCGGATATTATGCTATGCCCGTCTTTTTCTTCCACACTTAGCTCCTCGAACTTATCCTGGAGGTGCCTTTCATCTATCCTACCGCGTACACTTATTTCGTAGGACTGCACTTTGAACAGTCTTTTGAGTTTACGTATATCATCATCCACAATAAGTTGACCGTGATTGATGACCAGTACCCTTTCGCAAACATCCTCCACAACCTTCATATCGTGACTACTCAACAGTATTGTTTTACCTTTCTCCCTTGCAAGATCGAGTATGAATTTCCGCATGTCTATGGAGGCCTCCACATCGAGACCCAGGGTGGGTTCGTCCAAGAGGAGGAGAGGTGTCTGTCTGATAAGAGCGCATCCCAGGGCGAGTTTCTGCTGCATCCCTCTGGATAATTTTCTGGCGGTCACGTCTTTTTTTTCTTCGAGGTCGAACATTTCAAGCAAACGGGATATTTCAGACTTCGCTTTTGTTGTGGGTATTCCTTGGAGACCTGCAAAAAACTCAAGGTTCTCTTTCGCAGTCAAACGCCAGTATATATTTCTGTTACCTTCAAGCACCGCACTGACATTCTCTGCAACTAACCGGGGTTTATCCATGGTATGTCCAAATACCCTAATGCGGCCATCGGTCGGATTAATGAGGCCGCATATGCATTTGATAGTGGTGGTTTTTCCGGCACCGTTAGGTCCCAGCAGTCCCACGACTTCTCCCTCCTCTACCTTGAAAGATACATTATCAACTGCGGTAACTCCTTTTCCCTTTCTTTCGCGATAAACCTTGGATAGCTCATCCACAACAAGAGGAGTTTGTACCATGGTCGGATAGGTACGACTATAAAATATAACACACTTTCGGTATCCATCAACGTGAACCTGTCAAGAGTTTTCCCCAAAACTGTTTTAAAAGGATCCGCCTTTTAACAGGCCGGATGATAGAGATAACACACCGATGGGGGTTGGCTAAAAAAGGCATATGGACCTCCGAAAACCTGGAAGTTCCAGAGGTGCTCTCAGTGGAAGAAAAAGGCGACCTGGGCCCCTTTAGTTTGTCCATGTCACACTTTCAGGAAAGTAAAAGCGACCTTCCCGCCGCCTTTGGGTATCCCGAGTATATCGGCGGTCATCTTGTGGAATGTAAAAAAGGAGATGCACGGGTACAGCCTGTTTTTGATCAGACGCCGGATCCAGATGCCGATGTGTATATACTGGGCAATGCTCCGGAGATGATGGGACGGGCAGATATGTTGGTAAAAAAAGTGCTCTCCCTTCGAAAAAATATATCGCCGCACAAACTGATATACGCACCGGCCGTTGCTTCACCCTACAACTTAGCTTTGTTAGTCTACATGGGCATAGATCTTTTTGACACCGTTTACTGTGAGTACATGAGCACACTTGGTGTAGAGTTGTCAGACTGGATGGGGTTCCCCGGAGACCCAAATGAAAACGAAAAAAAGCTGAGGGACGAACTTGAGTTGGTTAAAAAGGGTATAGAGTACGGCAGAATACGAGAACTTGTGGAGTCACGTGTACGTGCAGAACCTTGGATGGTAGAATCTTTGAGGCTGCTTGACAGGGCCTATGACATAGTATCTCCCTGCGTGCCGGTTTCCGGTGATAAGTTATTCGCATGTACTAGGGAGTCACTTCACAGACCGGATATAGCTCGTTTTAGACATAGAATATTTGAACGCTACAAACCTCCTCGACGCAGTGTGCTTCTTCTCCTTCCCTGCTCGGCTTCAAAACCCTACTTCAATTCCCGGACCCACAGCGCGATACGCAGTTCCATGGGTGGAACAGCTTGGACAGAGGTACACGAGGTAATACTTACCTCACCCTTAGGTACGGTTCCCCGAGAACTAGAGCTGTTTTATCCCGCCCAGAACTACGATATTCCCGTGAGTCACGAATGGTTCCAGGATGAAGCAGATATGATCATAGAGGTCCTCAACCATATAGTAAAACAGGGAGACTACGAACACATCGTATCTCACCTTCCCAGAGATATGGCATTTGTCCCGGAACACCTGGAATGTGTCGATACTGCTAACTGGGATCATCCAACATCCAAAAGAGCCCTGGGGCGATTAAAGGACCACCTGATAGATTTAGTAGGCAAACAAAGCGGGAGTATCAAGGATTATCTAAACGAAAATTTATCAGGCCTGGCTAGATTCCAATTTGGGCCCGGGGGTGAAAATCTGCTAAAGGGCGCCAAGGTAAAAGGTAGATATCCCAACTACCGATTTATGTACAAAAATAGACAACGAGGGATGATAGTGGCCGAAAGGGGGATGATAGCACTGACCGTTGAAGGCGGTGAAATACTACATGAAAAAGGTATTTACCAAGTTGGAATAGACGATTTCACTCCTAAAGGGACCGTCTTTGCGGTTGGAGTTAAAGATGCGGACCACCGCATACATCCACATGACGAGTGCATCCTTTCATGCGGTGGAAAGTTAAAAGGTGTAGGTAAAGCGGTAATGTCCGGGCCGGAGATGGCCGCCGCCGGAAGGGGTGCCGCGGTGGAGGTTAGGCATCATGTCTAACTCCAAACCGCCCGGTAGTCGGGATGTTTCTCCAGGATCATACCCTCTATGGCAAGAGGGTTTAGATGCCTAGAGAGTTTTAAAGCCTCCTTGAGCTTTTTCTCATTGTCCGAGTAGATGGTGAAAAGAAGTTCATCCTTTTCCACCTTATCGCCCCGCTTTTTGTTAAGCATTATCCCGCCGCCTTTACGATAGGGTGCACCAGTCGCCCTAACGATTTCAATTATCCCGTGATTGTTTACCGAACCAACATAACCATCGTCTACCGAACAAAATTCATAGCTATGTTTACCTATCTCAACATCATCAGATGTGATATCGGCATCACCTCCTTGATAATGAATTATTTCCTTCATCTTTTCCAGCGCCTTTCCGCTGTTCAATATCTTCACCGCTTCGTCTTTACCTCGGCCGTCGGCGATACCTCCTTGCTCCAGTATCATACCAGCCAATTCGGTAGATTTTTCTATCAAGCTGTTGGGCACATCCTTTCCCTCCAAGGCCGCCATGGCCTCCATAGCCTCTACGGCGGGTCCGATCGTGTCCCCTATAGGCTGTCCACCGTAGCTCAGGGCACACCTTACCTTTATGCCGATTTCTTCACCAAGTGCCATAAAATCCCTAGAATACCTTCGTCCCTTTTCCAATGAAGTCACCTTGGTATGGGGTCCTACCGGTATGTCCATAACAAGGTATTCCGCACCGGTCGCTTTTTTCTTTGAAAGAACCGATGATAAAACCAGGGCATAGGGGTCTACCCTCAGAGGATATTCTATACGGATTATGAGATCGTCACTGGGTGCGAGGTTAACCGCACCGCCCCATGCAATGGTGCCTCCGATCTCCTCGGTAATATCCTTTATTTCGGATAGAGTTAGAGTAACGTTGGCTAAAACTTCGAATATATCCGCGGTACCGCCTGCACTAGATATTGCTCGAGAACTTGTTTTAGGAATCAACAAACCGGCGGCGGCAACGATGGGAACTATCAACAAAGTTATCTTGTTCCCGGGTACCCCACCTATGCTGTGATGGTCGAAGATAGGACCTTTGTCGAACTCTATGGTATCTCCGGTATCGATCATAGCTGTGATTAGATCCTTGATCTCCCTTAGGTTCATACCATGGGCATAAACACCGGAAACGTAGGCAGATACTTCTATGTCAGATAATTTTCGGTCCGTAATATCCGATATTATCTCTCTGATAGCATGTTCCGAAAGCTCCTTTCCCTCCAATTTTTCTCGGATGTGTTCAACTGAAGCGGGTTTTCCCTTCGGCACAACAGTTAACTCCTCACCCTCTTCGGCAGAGATTTTTCGAGAAACCTGGTGCAGCATCCCTATCTCTCCTTTTTTGACCAGTGTGTCGGAGAGCTCAACGATGGTAGTTACCGAGTTTTTATCTTTGATCAGCTTAACTCTGCTTTGACTACGTAATCCGAGTCTGTTTGCATCAACTCTGTTTAAGATTACTTTGTTTTCGCCGGCCTCTAAATCGATTTTTCTTGCCGTGAACTTCTCCATCTTAAATCACATCCAAGTTTCCAAGGCCCGTTTAAGTTCAGGGTTTTCAACGGCATACTCTTTCAAAGGTATTTCAAGATACGTAGCCTCTACCGCTTGGACCATTGCCTTGGCCCCGGCACGTATACCGTCGGGATGGCCGGATACCCCGCCTCCAGCCTGTATCTGAACATCATTACCACTTTTCTCCATCAACTGATCTATCACACCTGGATGGAGGCCGCCGCTGGAAACCGGCATCATCTTTTTCATTCCGCACATGTCCCCTGTGATAATATCTTTACAGCGCATCTCGTCAGATATATCAGCGTGCATCTTACCGGCACCATAGGTGCCGATATGCAGTGCATCCCCTCCTGCAATCCTTGATAGCGTGGCAATGACCGGCATAGATATGCCATGTTCAGGATCTCTAGTCAAAGCCCCGTGCATGGCACGATGAACATGGAGGGGTACGTCCAATGACGGGTCTTCGGCAAGGGCCTGCAGGCCGGAAAATCCGACGGTCAAAACATCAACCATCAACTGTCGTGCACCGTTTTCAAGAGCGAGATCGGCGGCTTCGAGTATCTCATGGGCAGAAGTACTTATGTTATGAGCATGTATCATCAGATGGCCCTCTTCTTCCAAAGTATCAAGCACCTCGCTCACCTCGCTCACCCTATCTTCAAGGGGGCAGAAATCCTGGTCAACCAGCGTTTCATCGTCTTTGGAGTTTGTTAATCCACCGGAACCTGCTTCGTAAACGTAATCCGCAAACTCCTTGGGAGGAAGGCCTATCTTTGGTTTTACGATCGTCCCCACCAGTGGCTTATCAGGCCGATGGAGGATTTCTCTCAACCCTTCGATACCGATTTGAGGGCCGGGGTACCTTTCGATCATATCTTTAGGAAGCTGAATGTCCTCCAGTCGAACCGCCTTTAAAGATTCAAGGCCGAATAGATTTCCGGCGACTATGCTGAGTATCTGAGGTATGGCACCGATCTCTCCGGAAAAATCCACTACGGGGTATCCTACAGTCACCAAATCCCCCTCAGCCTCTACCACTTTTGCGCCGTACCTGCTAAAAATATCGTCGGATAAGGTAGTAGGGTGTGTCCACGTACCGGTGGACTCCTCCTCTGCTATACGTGCTCCGGCGGTTTCTATATCTAGTTCACTGTTCACTCTATACAGGCATATCACATACTCATCAGGGTCCAAATCCTCGCCCAACGCAAGATAATCTATAGTCATTCATTTTCATCTCCGTTTGTTATCCGGCTATATCTTATTAATGGTTTAATATCTTTCCTATTCTGCCAATACGTCATCTATGACTCGATAAGCGCTGGAGGGAGAAATAACACCTAGTTCAGTTATTATCACGTCGATATATTCGGCGGGAGTGGCATCGAACACCGGGTTCTTTATTTTAACACCGGGAAAATCACTGGGGTCAACTATCTCCGAAGGTTCTCTTTCCTCTATCTTTACAAGATCTCCGAACAATGTATCCTGAGAAAATTTATAGGTTTCTCCACAAACCGAAACCGGTACCCTGGCCTCATGAGCACATAGAGCTATCTGAGACGTACCTATCTTGTTTATAACCGCACCATTAGAAGTAACTGTGTCGGCCCCCAGGTAAACTTTGTCAACTTTTTGCATTATGTATCTAACCGCAGAGTCAACGATCAAGGTTACGGGTATGCTCCTCTCAGCCAGGTATCTAACTGTTATGTACCCTTGGCGTTTGGGGCGCGACTCTGTGGCAATGACCTCTATTTTTTTCCCCTGGCCCCATGCGTGTTCAATGGCACTCAATGCAAGTGAACTGTTGCAGTGTGTTAATATGGTATCTCCGTCAACGATCCTCTTTCCACCGTACTTCGCTATTTTCAACCCTGCCTGATGTGAGGATTCGATAAAGTCATAGGAGCGCTGTTTCAACGATGACTTTAAGCTCTCTACATCGCCGCCCTTTGCCCTAAGAACATATTTCAAAGCGTTAGCTAATGATACTGCAGTGGGTCGAGTGGATAGCAGTTTTTCTTCTCCTAATTTCAACCATTTTTTAAACTCCTTTAAATCATCCCCGTCAAACTCCTCTACATGTTTAGCCATGGCTAAAGCGGCTGCACGGGCGATAAGGGCCGCTCCCCTGATCTTCATGGACTCTATTCCATGACAGATTTTATCTACCGTCATCCGTTCTAGGTCTTTATCTTTCATACATTCATAAATGAGACTTCATAGGATAAATCCTTCGGAGGTTAAGACAGATACTCAAGTATCAGCCGGAGGTCCTTTTCATCGACGACTACATCCGCAGCCTGACATACCTCTTCATCATCGGGATTGAATGCGATACCAAATCCCGCTTCTTTTAACATGGGTACGTCGATAAAACTGTTCCCTACGGCAGCGGTATATTCCTTTGAAACACCGGCCTTTCTGAGCACAGATCGAAAGACTTTACCTTTATCGTTCAAGGGAACCTCCAGTACACCTTCACCTGTCAACCCCTCCTCTATATCATTCACCATGATCCAATCAAAATAATCAACACCGACTTTCTTCACCAGTGCCCGTATGCCGCCGCTTACCACCGCAGTGATATAATCTTGATTTCTCAAGGTTTCTAGGCACTCTTTGCACCCTTTCATAATAGGCACTTTTTTGAGCACCTCTTCTATATCTCTCTTAGAAAGAGAAGGTTTTTTCTCCAGCCAAAGCGCTATATCTCTGCGCATAAATTCTTTATCATCGATATCCCCCTGTATATAGGATTTTAAAGATTCGTCGTTATTTACACCGAAGTGCTGGTGTATCCACGACCAGGAGCTGTTTATATCTACCAGAACCCCATCCATATCAAAGACTACAAGTTTGAACCTACTCCGAGAATTCATCTACCTTCACTTTCTTCCTATAAATTCGTTATACCTGTTCATGTATTTGAAGCATTTTTCAAAATTATCTTCTTTATTTGCAAATTTGGCCTCCTTGAGAAACATAACGGGTCTAGATATGTCTACACCTGATATCTTTGCCCTTTTTAGATCCGATTTCGCCTTTGCTACGAAAGACTTGAGTTGATAGGGTACTTGATCCAAAATCTCATCGGCAGCATCGTCAGCCTTTTCCATAGCCTTATCTTCATTACCTTCCTGCAGCATCTTCTTTGCCTGCTTTAAAAGGTCTTTAGATGTTGATACTTCAAACCCGATGTTTTCAGCATCCTCGATCATGATCTCTCGTTCCATGATAAAATCATCCGCACTAGCTGGCATATCGATTTCTTCAACGGCTTTCTCTGCCGAGGATATGCTTTTAAGGGCCGAGATGTGATCCTCATCTTCAACCGCCTTTCTAGCCATCTCTAGGTCCCCTTTGACAATATCCTCTTTCCCAACCTCTTTAACCAGGTCTTCAATGGATACCACCTTTTCCTGCACCTTGTTTATTACGGTTTTCACAAATCGTTTTTCCCCATTCTCCAGCATAGAACGGGCATCTTCGTATTCCTTTTTAGATGCTAGATCTTTGGCATTCTTGATCACATTCTTTAGATGTTCAACCTCTATACCACTATCTGCTGCCGCCGTGACTAACTTTTTTAATTTTAAAATCGTGTCATCTATCTTCCTGAGGCTCTCTCTTTTTGCTTCCAATTCAGATAAGGCATCTTCCAAGCTGTTGATATTTGAGGAAAAGTGATCTGCGACATCGTTAAAATTTTCTCCTTCCGTTTTGATTTGAAGCGTACTTTCTTGTTCCAATATATCTTCAACATCTTCGCCCTCTAAAGAATCCGACCTTGACTTTCTCGCCTCGAAAAGTCTTTTTACCCTAAATGTTTTTTCCAATAACTCCAACAACCTATCAACTTTTTCAACAAGTCCGTCGTACATTCCTTTCTCAATGTCTCGAGCTATCTCGATCCGCAGGAGTACGATCGGTTTAATAGAAAACTGAGAGTTTTCAATGTCGTCGATTATGTCGTCGGCCTTCTTAAGCTTCGGCCCAATTATTGGCTTTATTTTTTTCCATTTGTCGTGGTCCTCATGTTTTTTTATCATCACATCCATATCTTCTATCATCGAACGCATTATTTGTATTGATTCATCAAGTTTGCCTTGGTCTGCCTCAGACTTTAAATTCCTCATGTCTTTTAGATACGGTTTAAAATCCAAGTCGTAATCTTTCAACTTCTTCAAGCGTTCCTTTGCTTCCACCAACAAAGAGTTCACAGTCAATATTTTTTCTGAAATATCCAGCGCCTCGTTTGCTAAATCGATACCTTTGTCGTAATCCTCTTCTTTTTTTGCTTTGACTACGCGCTTAACCCGCTTTTTTAAGACGGTTATATCCAAAGGTGTAGCCCTGCATTCCGATAATGCGGATTTGATCTCGTCGATTACCGTCTCCAATTTTTCTTTCGTCTTTTCGGCTTTGACCTTTTCAGCGTCCATTAACCCTTCATCATCTTCCTTATCCTCGAAGACTGCACCACAATTCGAGCAACATATGTCATCTTTTTCTACGTTCTCACCGCACACGGGGCACTCAAATATTAGAAGCCCCTCATCTATAGAGATAGATTCATTGGCTTCACCGCCGAGGTTTTTGATCCTCTCTATGAATTCATCCTCATCTACATCTTCCCGAAGTATGTCTATTATATCATTCATCTTCTCTTTGGATTCTATGCCCTCCGGTTCGATACCTTCAAGTTCAAATAATTGTAGATCTACTCCGCAAACCGGACACTTCTTTGAATCCCTAGGTATATTAGCATCGCAGACAGGACAAATTATATTATCATCACTTGACAATGTAGCACCTCTATTTTCGTGGATATAATGATAAGATACAAAGAATCATTATTTAAATTTTTACATCATAAATCAAAGAGTGACTTCTAAGAATATAACCAACGATCCAGAAGGTTACCATATCCACTATCCGTTAAAGAGATCCTTTTGAACCAATGATATCTAGAATATTTTACTAGGTGCAAAATCTATTTAATGCGGTTAGTAAATAACTATAAGAAAAATGCAATCTGTGACTAATCTGTTTAAGAAGTGGATATCACCTGAAGGAAAAGTTAAGGGTTCCCCAGTATATCTTCAGGAAAACGGGGAGTTATTGGGCAGTATAACAAGGAAGGAAGATACTTTTTATATCGTTGATTGCCGGGGAGTGGAGTTGCGTTTTTCCGCCGGAGATCTGATCGAAGGAGAGGGGGGATACATATACAAACCACCCTGGTACGGCGGTGCAAAAGACGTCCTCGCTTCACTAGAGGCTCGACGCGCAACCGATCCAGAACTCTATGATTCCACTCACCCGGACTTTATATTAGATGAAGATCTAAAGTCTTTGGTAGAACAAGCGAAAAGAACCACTGCGAAATTGTTGAAAAAACGTTCGTCCATGGAAAAGCAAGTTAAAGACATGGAAACTAAAATCTCGCATCTCTCAAAAAGGAAACCGGGTGAAATAGGGAGGCGTGAATACGCCAAAAAAATAGTAGACCTCAATAGAAGATTAAATATAATAGAGATAAATATTTCAAGAATAGACGACTTGATTTCCAAATTTGAGCGAATACCTTTTATAGACGTAAACACAATTGAATATATACCGAATATGAATACCGAAGAAAGCAAAGAAACCATGGCCGAACGCAGAAGCGCCGAGGGAGAAAGGATAAAAAAGATACGTATTCTTAAGCTCGAAAAGAACCTTGCCGAGAAGCAAATTCAAGTAGCGGAAGGTTACATAAAAGATAGGTTGAAAAGGATCAATGGAGATATCGATGACCTTAAATCCATGGCAAGGGAAAACAAAGACAACGAAAAGGTTTTTATTTTTCTAAAAAATAGATTGAAAGACCTGCGTAAAGAAAAAAAAGAGCTGCAAGAGAAGATGACCAACATCAAGCACACCAACGTTGACGATGTTGAAAGTGATCAAGAGTTACCAAAGGTAGTAGAAACAGAGCAAGAAGGGGAACCAGCCCTGGAAGGAGTAGATGTTTCTTTAATTACACGTGTCGGCTCTTTGATATTTATAATAGGCCTAATAATCGTCTTGATGATGTCTTTATTGGGTATACTCTAGTTATCCAAAGACTCAAGGAAACTCTTGCCTGAATCAATAATATCCACACGTTTCTTAGTTTCCATCTTTTTAAGAAATTCCGAAGCGGCGGTTATCTTTTTGTTTAACAACGGTGGATGGTAATACCTTGCTCCCGCTCTGAAAGCCAGCTCCTTGATTAGATTTTCCTCCTCCACGCCGATGTGAATAACAAAAGGTCTTACACTTGAGGCTTTGATTCGATTCGCATAGTAAATTAGCTCTCTTCTAATGAAACCTCCAGGGAACAGTGGTACATTGGCTTTACCTCTTGCAATCAAAACCATGATAGATATTACATCCTCACGGTCGCCCCTTTGCCTCTCCAGCATCTCAAACCCCATTTTAAATCCAGATGCCAAAGGGGTAAGACCTCCAAATTCAAAATTTTCAAACACCTCTCCACCTCGGTCCACGTCGGTTGTGAAGGCACTCTCTATTTTCGCACGATTGCCGGAAAAAGAAACTATACCTAAATAACCCCTTTTCTCATAAGTTATGGCGGAAATTACCCTTAGCAGCCATTCCATGGTTGTTATAGCTTGAATATCATCCGAGTAAAAACTAGTATCCATTATCAAGCATATGTTAGTCCTGGTCCGGGAACGATAAACTTTTTCCTGTAAATGACGTCGTTTTACATCGAGCCCGGAAATCGTATCAAAGCTTCCTTCCTGTATCGCTTTTCTTATGGTCGGGATGATTGCAACATTTCCAAAAGAAACATCCCGCCTAGCAGGAATGTACCTGACTACCCTACCTCTACCACCGATTACATAACTGCTTTTTACCTTCGCACCTCCGCTTGAAGAAGTACGCAGTTCCTTTGACGCCTTAGCTTGAGATAAATTACTAACTATGTTCCTTATCTGGCTGTCTATCATGTCTCTTTTTTGAGATTCTTCACGTACCAACGAGCTGAGTATAGGGGCCGCTGTCCCCTGTTCAACCGCCTCGATGAATAACTCTATCTCAACTTCAAGATAGTTTGTATCGGCGATTATATAAGAAGATACCGTTTTCTCACTTATCTCTTCCAAACCCGTTATCTCAAGTGACTCTCTTGCCAGAATAACATCGTTGTCATCTATATCGCTGACTCTTCTCTTTGGGAACCTGACTGCCAGATTGAAATCCCTCTCATAAATTTGGCATCCATATTTTCTAGGAAGTTTTTTCCTGATCCGTTTTATGCGGGCACTTTCCTCTGGCATGAGCGTAAAATCTTAAATGATTATAAATCACCAGTGACCCTGTGAACAAGGGCAAGATCCAAGGCCTCTTGGATATCCTCATCCAACACATCCTCACGACCATCGTATGCGGTGATTGTACGGGATATTTCTTCTATCACTATGTCCATCCCGGAGGGTAGGTCATTATGTGCACATACTTTAGAGATTATAGCACGTTGATTTGAATGAATTTTCACCGATGGCAGAATCTGACGGGTTTGGACTATCCTATCTCTTAACCTTTTTGTCTCGTCATCATACCGTTTACGGAATGCGTCGGGGTCCTTTTTAAATTCTTTGAACCTCCGAACTACTTCCATCCTCCTATCTATGTCCTGGGTAGGCTCGATCTTTACGTGTAGGTTGAAAGTATCGATGTAGTTAAGCATATCTTTATCTTTTTCCGGCATCTCCTTAACTACTATGAGATTTCCTTCGTCCCCGTCTTTCATGGTTTTTGTACACAGTGCGCCGTTCATCAATACCTTATCAAAAAGATAAGATACGTTAGCGGACGTACTCACAAGTGTTCCAGCCAAGTATCGCTGCGAATCGTCCCAAATTCTAGCGGTTTCTGCATCTACACCTTCGATATCTGAAAGAAGTTCCGCAACCCCTAATACGGCGGTTTTCTTTGCAATGCCATCGGCGCCCCACAACAGAACTCCTTTGATCTCGGGATTCACCGCGTTTAGTATCAAGCTTCGCTTCATTCGTTCTTGTCCAACTATTGCCGGGAACGGGTAGATCGGTTCCATCAATTTCTTTTCCAACTCTCTTTGAGCCATACTGTCCTCGGAATCCTCTTTCTCTTCGTATCTTTGTCTTTCCTTCTCCAACATGTCCTTGAGAATTGTTATCTCCTCCTGGAGCAGGCTTTTCATCTCCTCCTTCTCCTCGTCAAACCGTTTTTGGAGTTCTTCCCTTTCCTGTGTTAAACGGGCATCCCATCGCTTTTGTTCTTCCATGAATCCATGCATGGTTTCATCCAGCTCATCCTCCAACTTTTGGATTTTTGCTTTGAATTCTTTTTCTATCGCCTTTTTTTTATCTTCATGGTTGCCCAGCATTTCTTCCCGTTTTTGGAGCTCTTCTTCCCGAACCTCTTCAATCCTATTCCGCATTTCGTCTATTCGGTTTTCTAATTCCCTCTTTTTCTCTTGGAACTGGGATTTTAGAGCTTCTTTCTCGGCCTCGAACTTTGCCTTGAAATTCTCTCGTTTTTGGAGTTCTTCTTCCCTGATCCTTTCAATATTATTTCGAGCTTCATCTATGCGCCGATCTAATTTGTTCTTCTCTTCTTGGAACTGGGATTTTAGAGCTTCTTTCTCGGCCTCGAATTTTTTCTGGAGATCCTCTTTCTCCTTTAAAAATTGGTTTCTTTCCTCTGCCCTCTTGTTTTCAAACCGAACACGCAGTTCCTCCATCTCCTGATTGTGCTTTTCTTTTAACTCATCAATTGCATTTTGCTTTTCCTCTATCTTTGCATTTAAAGCCCTTTTATCTTCCTCTAACTCCTTCCTTAAACCCTCCTTCATTTTCTGCAAATTTTCAAGTTTTTCGATCAGCTCCCCCCGTTCTTTGTCATGTTTTTCACGTAAACGTTCTACGGTTTTTTCGGTTTGTTCTCTCCATCTACGCTGCTGTTCCTCAAAGTTACGAGTCATGGATTCTCTTAGCCGCACCTCCCTTTCTTTAACAGTGTTGAATACTTTCATCTCTATCATCTCTCCAAGGGAGCCTAGGGCTTCTTTAGTATCCGGGGTTTTATTTGTATCCACGGTCTCTTTTGTATCCACAGTCTCTTTCGTATCCATGGTCTCTTCTTCCAAGGGTTCATCTTCATAGCCTTCTTCCAATAATTCCAAAATAAGATGTCCGCATTCCGGGCAATCTATATCTTCTTCGTCGATTCTCGCACCACATTCAGGACAGTTTTGATATTTCTCTTCTTCAACCATGTTATTTAACTCCTTTTCACAAGCCGGATACTTACCATCGCTATTTTCGTTTTAGTTTATAATGGTTTTGATTACTTTGTGTAGTCTTCAACCAATCTTTTCAACCTTTCCTTATCGAATTCTTTTTGTTCTAGGGGTCCTTTACGCATACGATGGGGCAGTGTCAACTCAGCGGCCAGCAAAATATCGTCCATATTAACGTTAGTTCTGCCCTCCCAGGCGGCATTCGTTTTAGCGGTCTTTTTCATCACAATATCCGCCCGGTGACCATCCACTTCAAAATCCACAGATAATCTTGCGATCACCGTATCAAGTTCATCGGGGATTCTTACATCGTTAAATATTTCTTTAGCCTTGATTATTCTTTCCTTCATCTCCTCTATATCATCCTTGAATCGCTTCCGAAAGCCATATGGATCCTTTTCGAATTCCTCGGTCCTACGTATTATCTCGATCCGGTCATGGGGATCTTGTATACCTGTGACTTTTATATTAAGTGCCATACGATCCAATAATTGGGGTCGAAGTGCCCCTTCTTCCGGGTTCATACTCCCGATGATAATAAATTTAGAAGGATACGTTATGCTAACCTCTTCTCTTTCGACCGTTACGACTCCCATGGCGGCCGCGTCCAGTAACACATCGACGATGTAATCGTCGAGTAGATTGATCTCATCCACATATAGTACACCGCGGTTCACCTCTGCCAGTAAGCCCTCTTCGAATGATTTTTTTCCTTCCACTAGCATCCTTTCGATATCAAGTGTTCCGACGACCCTATCCTCGGTAGCATTCAAAGGCAGTGTTAAAACACGTATGGGTCTGGTTTCAACGGGTATGTTCGTAGCATCTTTAAATCGCTCTTTACATTCCCAGCACCACTTATCCGGCTCATAGGGATCACAGGAGAATCTACACTCGTTGATAACTTCTATTTCAGGTAGTATCTCCGCTAACGCTCTCACGGCAACGGATTTGGCGGTACCTCTGTGTCCCTCTATCAGAACTCCACCTATATTGGGATTGATGGCATTCAATATCAAAGAGCGTTTCATCTTTTCTTGACCCACTATCGCAGGGAAAGGAAACAACACTCGACCCTCCTCCTTTCTTTCAGCAAAAGTCCCTCCGCTGTCTTCATCTCTCTGATACCGGGAATCAATCTGCATCTCAATTCTTTTTATGTCCACACTGGTTTGTTCCGCCTGAACATTCATCGGCCCCCCTTGTGCGGTGTTATCTTCTATGATCTTTTGTCTTAAAATAGTTTCACAGTTGGGGCAGACTACCGCATCTATATTTACGGTGGCTTTGCATTCACTACATCTCACCCTATCCTCGTCAAATTCGGTGCTGCAGAAGGGGCACACACGTTCGGATGCATAAACGATCCCACCGCATAAGGGACACACTGTTTTTTCATCGACCAACGCATTGTCACATTTTGGACATGTTACCGACTCCGCATCGATTGATGCACCGCAGTGTCCGCATCTGACTTCTCCTACGGCAAATTCAACACCACACGTATCACATCTTGTATCATATATCGATACCACATCCGAGCATACGGCGCACACCGATTCTTCTCCGATATGTTGGTCTATGCCCACTTCGGTCTCCAACCACTTGTCTATCTCCTTAGCGGTCTCCATATCGGGCTCCATCTCATCCATACCGAGATCCGGTAGTATATTCTCCAGATCCGCCGTTAGATCGTATTCATCATCGGGATGAGGTGAGGGTTCTTCAGGGATAGATGAATCAAAAGTACTCAGACTCTTTTCTAGAGTATCGAAACCAATGTCCCCGTCATCTAAATCGGCCTCTTCTTCCACATCATCCATTATATCTAAGTCCTCATCCTCCTCAAATTCGTCCACTCCCTCCAAATCCCCCTCTTCCTCAAACTCAACCATACCCTCAATACCGAGGGCCGCTTCTATCTCACTGTCATCGAGTCCGAGTTCCTCCTCCTCTACCATACCGATATCAGGATCATCTTCATCCTGAATGATGTCCTCTTCGACCTCGTCACCCTCTTCGATCTCATCACCCTCTTCGATCTCATCATCAATAGCAGGCATATCATCCTCCTCTGTCGCACCCTCTTCAAAAGCCTTTCTCGCACCGTCCAATATCTTTTTAGCGGTGGTAAAATCTATTTGTGGTATGGAAGCCAATCCGGCCAGTCCCTTATCCAACACATCTTGAGAGGAAGTTATCCCATTTTCATAAAGTAGTTCCGCATGTTTCTCCATAACACTAGGTATGTCTGTTAACCTTTTTATTGCATCCTCTTTTTCTGCCATCTAATTCACCTTTTTATCCAACACATCTTCCGCCCATTTTACCATCTCACTAGAGGATGATGACTCTCCGATCGTTGTAGATTTGCCAATGGGCATAAAGATTATGGCATAAGCTATAGCCACCAACACCATGATTAAAAAGATGGTTATGGCAATGCCTATAGTGGATTCGAACATAAATTCTCTGATACCTTGCCGTTCATGTGTATCCCCTACCACCAGTTCAAACTCCTCTTTAGAGGTCATTTGCATGTTCCGTTCGTATGCTTCCACCGTTACGGTATACCTCCCCGCCCTCACCGGTGCACTTACATTCACGCTAAATTGGCCCTGGGAATCCGTTAAAACATGCCAAGTTAGGTTCTGAGTTTCACATACCGTGACGTACACGTCCGCGGAGTTTACTTCCAGACCGGTTATATCATAGTACACGATGCCATGGATTTGGAACTCCTCGTTCATATCCACATCGGTTTTTTCCACTTCTAAATCCAGGACTAGGTTGTATGGAAATTTTTGCCAGTATTTCAGAGTTGCTTGGGTAGCACTTTCAAGAGCAAAACTTGTCTCCTCGCTGTAGGCGGTATCCGCATTGATGGTCTTTTCTCCCCTAACTACATAATTACCCTTGAATTGGGTACCGGTGGTTGAAACAACCTCGGAGAGCAGTGTGATGTTAAGCTTTCCGTCAGGTACGAACTCTTCCCATATCAGATCTTCATGAGTACCGTTAACGCGAAATATCCTTACCGTAGATTCAGGTACAAACTTATCGTCCGTATTTAGTATTCTAAGATCCAAAGTCCACAACCTTTCGATGATTGTACCCGGCTGTGCGCTTAGACGGGGAACTTCTACGTCGATAAGCTCCACGTAGGGTGCATCCCCCAGGGTTAGTCCTTTGTTAAAGGAAGAACTTGCTATGGTTAGGTCTGACGAATATATCTCCACCTCATCACTAGTTTGAATATCCGTTCCTTCAATCTCTGTCAGACCGGTATGAACTTCCATTCGTTCTCCGGTCACATATGAGTCTGTTAAAAAAAGTTCGGTACCATAAAAGCTTGAAAAATCTACATCCACACTCGCATTAACAAGGTCCACTGTAGAAACATCATAAGAATGTATCATATTCAAGTTAGCCATCCCACCTCTGAATACCAAAGAGCTGGAGTCGTACAGGTAAAGGTTCAGTTCTTTATCACTTATAATGGAGGAACCTTCTTCAAGGATCAAGGTCGCCTCGTCATTTAACTCAATACGATAATTGCTGTCGCCCTGAAGTACCTTTAAGCTGGAATCCCGGTCCACTATGAGGGAGGATGTTCCGGATAAAATGATGTTCCCCTGAGCGATGTAATTAGGGATACCTTCATTCGGATATGAACGCACAGTCATCTTGTCGGTATTCTCTAATACTAGATCTGTGACGGAGGAGCCATAATAGCTGGAAGGGGCCACCACCGTGGAAAATTCCAGGGTCAAAGACGTACCTCTAACAATGTCTCCAAATTCCATGTTTTCATTTCCAAGAGGAGGTAAAGATACATGTTTGGAGATGGTATTTTCCTGGTAATTGATTATTATATCCAAGTTGCCCACATAATGAGACAGATCTTGAGTCAATGTCTCCGTATGCACAAAGCCGCTCCACGAACCAGTGTGATCCGTGTTTGTATCTAATACTGTTAGGCCGGTATCGTAGAGTCGTATTTCTACGGAAGCCCCGCCTACCGGTACACCCCCTTTATCAACTACATCTATGTTCAGCTTTCTATGAACCTCCACCGTAACGGAATCTCTAACGGATACATCCTTAGCCGCCGATCCTCTGAAAAGCATATCCCCATCACCATGAAACACCACATCTGCATTGAATATAGTGTCCACAAATTCGCCCTCCAGAGCGGAAATAACCGCACTGGATGATCCTATGATACTTTTATTTACATACATGCTACCAGCGGCAAAATTCAGGTTGTCGAGGGATACATCGCTTCTCTCCATGTGCACCGAGTAAGGATAACCACTGAGTTTGCCCGGAACGTTAAGCTCAGAACCTTTAAGAACTAGCTCAGAATTGTCTTCCATAAAAATATCAAGAGGTCTCTGAGACTGTAGAGCTGATTCCTCCAAGACCAGTCTCGCCCCTCCTGAAACATATACGTCGAATTGTCTGGAATAATCCTGATAGATGGTAAAAGTACTGTTGAGTATGTGGAGTGTACCTCCATCTCGTATCCAAAGGGACCCTTTGAGACCATAACTCGTATCATAGATGACTGTTTCTTCTCCAGCTCCTACTATTAAATCAGAAGGTGATCCCTGGGCGGAGCTCCCAGGGATGTAAACGATGAGAGATAATGATATGATTATAAGTACTAAAATCGCCTCTAAGGGAAGACCAGAATCGCTACCTTTCGCATCACTTTTCAACCTCATCATGCTCTAACCTGCTTTTTTCGAAACATGGATCAGAATATTCTGTTATCGGGCTGAGTTTCAGTGCCCTCGGAATACTCATTGGAAATTCTTTACTTAAAACAAGGCGATATCTACTACTTAATGATTTTCCCATCGTATCAACCGAGGCACTCTCTCTCAAGAAAACTCCTCTCTGCTCATGGATAAAAGTATCAGAGCTATGAACGAAAGCACTGATGATATAAAGAAAAATCCCACAGAAAATATTCCGATCAGTCCAGCAAAGACGGCAAATACCCAATAACGTCTTTTGACGGAAAGTATACCTCCGATCATTTGTATCACCCCGAACCCCATCACCGCAGCGAAACATCCTTTGAGTATGTTTTCAAGATTACGGAGATATGTCTCCTCTCCTAGATATGTCTCAACGCTCTGGATCATTTCCCCTAAGGTTATCAAGGAATATAATGCAAAAAATATGGCGAGAAGTGCGGAGATCATCATCAACACACCTGCCACTTCTGGATATTTGGGTTTCTTTTTCCTAGGAACAAAACGATTACCACAGGTAGGACAAATCTCAACGTTCTCTTCCGTTATTCGGGAACAGGACGGACACTGCCTCATCAAACTATAAATAGGTTTAACCTACTTTAAAGCATCGGTAAGTATGAATGCATTTCACACCGCCTCGGAGGAGGACATAAAAAAGGGTAAAACAACCGATGTTTACTTTAAGAATACCATGAAGATATTGGAATCAAAGGGGATAGCGTACCAACACGTTGCTGCCGAGTTCACTACTACTTCCCTTCCTGAAAACGGAGAATGGGGAGTATTCGTAGGTTTGGAGGACATCATTTCCCTTTTGGAAGGTAAACCCTTAGACCTATATGCAGTTCCAGAGGGCACTCTTTTTAAACCTCGTGACCACCAAGGCGTACTCACGCCGGTCATGTTTATCCAGGGCCCTTACGGAGAATTCTGTGTATATGAGACACCTCTGTTAGGATTCATATGTCATCCATCGGGAATAGCTACTAAGGCCGCACGGGTCAAAAAGTGCGCCGGGGACGCCGAGATCATGTCATTCGGGATTCGTAGGATGCACCCAGTGATAGCCCCTTCCATCGATAGGGCTGCTTATATCGGAGGCTGTGATGCCATCTCCTGCATCGCCGGTGCCGAGGAAGTGAATGTAGAACCAACAGGTACTATGCCCCATGCTCTCACCATATTATTCGGTTCTCCGAAGGATGCATTCCAAGCATTCCATGAGGTTCTTCCTGAAAATGTTCCTAGAATAGCATTGGTAGACACATACCATGACGAGACCCTAGAGACCTTTATGGCCCATGAAGCCATGGAAGACAAACTTTATGGAGTTCGTCTGGACACACCCTCGTCTAGAAGAGGGGACCTTATAAAGATAGTCCAGGAAGTGAAATGGGAGATGAAGGTAAGAGGCATAGATGCCCGTATAATCGCATCTGGAGGTATGGACGAATATTCTATACCAAAGTTAAAAAAAGCAGGAGTGGATGCCTTTGGAGTAGGTACCAGTGTTTCCAATGCCAGGACTATCAACTTTGCCATGGATATAATCGAAAAGGAGGGGGAACCCGTAGCCAAGAGAGGTAAATTCAGCGGCAAAAAGAAAGTTTTCCGCTGTCCGGATTGCTTGAATTATCACAATCTGGCCTGGGATACCCAGGGCGTGCCTGAATGCGGATGCGGTTCAGAGATGGAACCCATATTGAAACGATATCTAAAAAATGGCTCCAGAACCGAAGATATGCTAAATGAAAAGACTATTCGAAAAAACGTACTCGAACAGTTGGAAAAAGTGGAAATTAACTGGATACATGAGGAGTAAGGTTTTAATAGCCCATACCTATAATGAAGCGAATCGACATGAAAAGACCTAGAAAAATCAAGGACTACTGTCCTAATTGTGACACGCATACCTCCATGAACCTTTCACGAGGTAAAAACCGCCCCGGAAGCGAGCTGCGTAAGGGACAAAGAAGATTCCGAAGGGTTACAGCCGGCTACGGTGGTTTCCCGTGGTCAAAACCCTCTGGCGCAGGTAAACCGGTGAAGAGAGTATACCTTAAATACACCTGTTCCGAATGCGGTAAGACCTGGCAAAAGAAGTGTATACGTTCACGTCGACTGGAATTCACGGAGTAAATTACCATGGCAAAAAAAATAAAAACACCCTTCGTCAAGGTAAAGTGCGGAGACTGCGGCAACGAGCAGATAACCTTCCATAGAGTTGCCTCTGTTGTTGACTGCCATGTCTGCGGCGCACGATTAGCCAAGCCCACCGGTGGCTATTCTTCTATAAACGGCGAGATAATAGAAGAGGTTGAATGATGCCTGAGGAAGAGGTAGATTATGAGTGGCCTACAGAGGGCGAGCTCGTATTGGGCAACGTACAGACCGTAAAGGACTTCGGTGCCTTCATAGAGCTTGAGGAATATGAAGGAAAGATAGGTTTTATACACATATCCGAAATATCTTCTGGATGGGTAAAAAGAATTAGGGACTACATCCGTGAGGGACAAAAGAGAGTTTGTAAAGTCCTTAGAGTCGACAAAAGACAGGCCCACATCGATCTATCTTTAAAACAGGTAAACGAACACCAGAGACGAGAAAAACTTCAGGCGTGGAAGAACCATCAAAAGGCAGAAAAGCTTTTGTCCCTGGTAGCCGAAGAACTTGATAAAACCATTGACGAATGCTATGATGAATTCGCCTATGATCTTATTGAAACAATGGGGAGTTTGTATGAAGCTTTCGAGGAATGTACTTTAAATAAAGATGCTTTAAAAAAAGCCGGATTCCAAGGCGAATGGGTCGATGTTTTCACCCGCATAGCTCGGGATAACATATCTCCCCCTTACATCAGTATCATGGGATATCTTAAATTAAGTTCAAGAAGGGAAAACGGAGTAGACCATATCAAGGAGGCACTTTCCACATTCGGTGACGTAGGCGGCTCTAAGGTAGAAGTTAGTTATATGGCATCGCCAAAATACAGGGTAGACATCAGATCTACAGATTATAAAATAGCGGAAGAAATATTCGAAGATCAGGCCCAACGGGCGGTAGAGATGATCGAAGAGCGTGGGGGAAAGGGTGAATTCTATCGCAAGGAATCCTAATTCCTGTACCTTTCCTCTTCACTGAATATACAACCACAGTATTTTTGCATATAAAGACCATGTTCACGGGCCATTGTTTGGCTCTTTCTAAATCCGTCTCTCATGTCTTTATATATGAATCTTGCACCATACTTTTTACTTAATTTATCGCCTAGGTCTTTTATCAACCCATGATCCTGATAAGGAGATATACTTAGGGTGGTAGTGAATGCATCGAAATAATTTTCAGAGGCATATTTTGCAGCTGCCTCCAACCTCCATTCATAACAGAATCTACATCTGTTATCGGCCTTTATGGCACCCTTCAAAAATTCAAGCAGACTATATTCTCCGGCATAAACCACATCTATACCTTTCGCACGGGCAAACTTTTTCATGGAATCCATGCGCCTTTCATGCTCTTTAAACGGGTGTATGTTAGGATTAAACCAATACACCGTCACATCTTCCGCTCTAAAGGATTCGTAGGTATAAGTTAGGCAGGGAGCGCAACAAGCGTGGATGAGTAGCTTCATATCTTTAAATCAACCCTAGTAGAGCCTTTTTTCTTTAACTTAAATCTATTTCCACAGTTCTGACACTTTTCATCGGCGCAATCTTTGTGCAGAACATCACCACAAGTACATCGGATCACTTCGAGCCCTTTCTCTACGGGATCACCACAGACCGCACATGACTCATCCCCGGACGCTTCGATCAATTCATATTGCTTATCAACAACCTCAACCACCACTTCATGAGAAAGCTCTTTCTGATCAAATATACGGGTTCCCAAGGCCTTCAGTTTAACCTCGTCCTCCGTTGGCTTCAATTCAAGCGTTAACTTCAATACTGCCCCCGCTTTCAACATAGATGGAAAGTCGACTTTTTTTACTTCCGCTCCCTGGACCACGATTTCAGGGCTTTTTGCAACTCCGCGCCCGGCGTTCTCCAATTCAACATTCAACTGGTTCCATCTCTCTCGTTCCAGCTTATCGTGTACTTTTAAACTAATTTTAGGACTATAGGGCTCCAAAACACTCTCTATGTTGTCTAAGGCCTCCTTTGCTTTATCCCTAGCCTTGGATATGTCCTCCTCCCGCAGTGATTCCGCCTCTTCTATAAGTTCGGCAGTATCACTGGTAGAAGCACCGAACTTATTTGCCATCTTCAATAGGTCTTTGGTCTCTTCAAGGAAATCTCCGTACTCCTCTACTATATCCCCGCCAAATTCAGCTTTGACTTCTTTGGCAAGTTTACAAGCCTCGACAACCAATTCCCGTTTAAGGGCCTCGCGCGTCTCTTCTATCAATTCAGGGGCCTCTCCTACGTCCTCACCCTTACTTTTCAATGACTCTACTGTTTTTTCCATCCCTTCTATAACTGTCTTTAGGTCATCACCCATTTCCACTATGTACTCATCGGCCTCCTTGCTCTTTTTCAAAGCCTCGCCGTATTTTCCCCTTCGCATTAGACGATCAATATCTTCTACTCTTCTTTTAAGCTCGTCTTCACCGATATCTAAGCCGCTTATTATATCTATGGACTCCTGAAGATTTCTCAGCTTTTTCGATGCATCTTGATAAAATTTAACCTGCTCTTTTATAACTTCTCCGCTTTTAACCGCTTTATCAAATGCCTTTACGTAAAAGCCACCTTTGTAAGCCTGGGTTGCTTGCTCTAAGAGTTTTTCGGCCTCGCTCACCTTTACGCCCTTTTCTTTTGCATCGTCAAGTTTTTTGTTGGTAGTAGAAATACTCCTTACCGCTATCTCCTTTTGTAATTCTATCCTTTCAACCTCTCCCTCACTCTGCATAGCTAAATTGATGGCTTCGTTGTATTTGCCAGCGTCCATGGCCTTTTCCGCCCTTCTAAGTAAATTTTCTGCAAAGGCCGTATTGACTCCCTCCTTTCTCACATCCGCTATCTTTTTGTTGAATGTTTGTAATATACTATAAACTCTCTTCATCTCAGCCGCATCTACGCTTTCTTCTCCCTCTTTGATGAATTCAATTGCATCTTCGTATCGATCCTCTTTAAGAGCTTCGACAGCTCGTTTTAGATCGGCCTCCGCTCCGCTAACATCCGCATGTAGGTCCTTAGCATTCGCGATGCTTTCCTTAAGCTGTTTTAAGCTGTTTACCGCTCGTTTGCTCCTATTCTTAATGGTCTCGATTTCAGCCCGAGATTTTTCTATGTATTCCAAAGTATGCCTGAAGTCTCCGGTTTCCCACATGTCCTTGGCCCTTTCGAAGATCTCTTTGGGATGTGATAAGTCAACTCCTACATCCTTAGCTGAATCTATAATTTCCTGGGTACGCTGAATTTCGGGTTCAATATACTGGCTCATCTTTTCATCCAGTAATTCCCGAGTCTCTTTTATCTTTTCCAGACCTTTGTTGAAATCGCCCTCTTTCATTATCGAATTAACATCCAACACATCTTCTATATCCGATATGTTAATATCTAAAGACGACGCATACTCCATGTCCTCTCGAAATTCTCTCAGCTTTGATTCGAATTCACTTCTTGCCTTTAGCTCTTTTATTTTTTCCTGTGCCTGCAGAGCAAGGCTCTCGGCCTGAGTGTAATCCTTGTCCTGGAAACTATTTTTTGCCTTTAAAAGTAATTCTTTAAAAGGTTTAACATCGGTCAATTTGCCTTCCTTTTTAAGCTTGATTAGATTTGCAGATAAAGACGATATTAATCCGTAACTTGACTTTCTTTTCTCCGTTGTCCGCCTGGCTTCTTCCTCCACTTTAATTGAGTGTTTGATAGCCTTTGTGTAATTCTTGCTCTGTAGGTACTTTTTACAATTTATGAGTCGCTTTCTAAGCTCTTCTATATCCACTCCCGCCTTCTTTGCTTTGACGGTTTCCATCTTTGCACGATCGAACACTTCTTCAGATGTTGTCTTCAACTGTTGGGAAAGGTCTTTTATAATCTCCTCGGATAGTGCAATCACCTTGGTGAATTCGTCATTCTGGAACGCATCGGACACTTCTTCAAGTCTTTTCTCATATTCATCCACATCTAGGTCCTTAACATCCATATTCTTGATGAGTGACACTAGTTCTTTAGCCTGGCTGAACCGTTCCTCAGCTTCGCCTACCCTCCATTTTCTAACCTCCTCGGACACCCTTTGCAATGACTCATGGGCCAAACGATAATTGCCCTGGCCAAATGCCTTTTCCACTTTTTTGATAACATGTTTGATCCCCTCTATCTCCTCAGAGTATTCATCGGCGGCCATTTCTTCCTTAACCTTTTCGATAACACTCCTTAAATTTTTCATCCGCTGGTTCAGGTTCTCTGTTATCACTGATTCCAGTTCCTGTTTTGTGTTTAAAGCGATTCCTCCGGCCTTGGCATACTCCTCGGACTTGGTGTTAGCGATGGCAATCTCTGCTTGTTCCACGTACTCCGCAACATCTAGACCCATTTCCTCGGCGGTGAGGACGAGTAGTTCGAGCTTCTCCACAAGGTCCATAATTTCAGGATATGCCTTCTTATCAACGTAGCTGTCGAATTCTTTTAACTTTTCTTCCGCTAGCTCATAATTCTTTTCTTCCAGTGCGTCTTGGATTTGGGATATTATGTCCGAAGCTTCGGGTAGTTCTATATTCACTTCTGCCAAAGCATCTACAGTACGTTCTGCTTCGGCTATCCGCATCTCAAACCTTTCGTGTTCCTCCACCAATTCTCTAACCTTTTCCCGACCGGCTTGAGCCCAATCGATCGCTCCTTTATGGTCACCATCTTTCAAAGAATCTCTTGCCTTACTCAAAAGATTCATGGGTTCGGATATATCTATCCCGATCTCCTTACCTTTGATGAAGTATTCCCGAGATTCCGCTATGGTTTTTAATACTCTTTGAAATTTTAGCTCCTCGAGTTTTTCCATGGCCTTCTCTATACTGTTGTACGCCTCACTGAAATTACCTTTACGTTTGAGTTCCTCTATATTTTCCTTACCCTTTTTTATATCTCTCGTACTGCACTCAATTTCTTCGGCTTCCCCTATACTCTTTTCCAGCTCTTTTTCTTTTTTTTCCACCACACCTTCCATTGCTTCATTTAATTCGCTCTTCGCCTCACCAACGAGTTGTATTGCGCTTTCAAAATGTTTTTCTTCGACCCTAATCTTAGCCTTGCTTATAAATTCCTCAATATCTACCGTACTGACTCCATTTTCCCTTACCAGTTCCTCCTGTTTTTTTACATTCTCGATCTTTTTTTTAACTTGCTCTTTTAATTCTTCGTGTAAAATACTCTTACACTTGTTGACAAGGGACATAGCGGTTGAAAAAGATGATTTTTCAACCGCTATGTGACCATTTCGTTTTCTCGGCCTTTTAACGCCCTTAGAGCACGCCTTTCAGAAAGTTCGAATCCATCCAGATTGAAGTGGTCCCGGAGCGAGCGAATGGAGATTCCTCTGGCAAAAGTGTCCTCCTTCTGGATGAGGCAAACTGTTATCCTAGGGTCTGATCCTGGATAAGGCGGTTCAGATGATGTCCAGCCTCCCTGGTAGATGAAATAAAAGTAAGTGTTCATCTTTTCTCCCTTATCGTTACAATATGACT
>JAWOAU010000003.1:0-5432 GCA_046498385.1 Thermoplasmata archaeon
CATCTAGGTACGAATCACCGTCGGTGTCCGGATCGAACGGGTCCGTTTCCTCTGACAATTCATCCCCATCATCTAAACCGTCAAAGTCTGTGTCGGCGTTCAATAGATTGGTCCCAACTTCGTCCAATTCTTCAACATCTGTCAGTCCATCCCCATCTGTATCCGGACTCAGTGGGTCGGTGCCGTACTCATCTGCCTCCTCTTGATTCGATAGACCGTCGCCATCGGTATCTACCGTGATATCAGATTTCAGGTACGGATCTGTACCGTACCTATATAATTCATCAGTCCATGACAAATCGTCGCCGGATGCGTCGTGCTCGTGGTCGAAGTCCAACGGATCCGGGTCGGCGAAGTAGTAGTTAACGTATGAGTGGAAGGTGAACTGTTCATATCTACGTTCACAGTTAATCATGATTATCTACCTCGGAGAGCATCCTGTAAGAATGATAGCCGGAGAGGATGCACAAAATTGGTGCCGGGATGGCCAAGAATAAAAACCAATAAACTAAATATGCAAAGTAAAAGCTGATAACATATTGAACAGCACTCATAAATGTGATAAAAATGGAGATTATAAACCCAATGTTTTTAGAACTAAATCCATAGGTGGAAGAGTAAAAATGATACCCCAGCAGAGAAGAAGACACGCCACTGTACAATAAAATATATGAAAGAATAAAAAGAGGTCCCATTGAAAAATCGAGATCAGATACGAACTGGAGAAATGAAAATAAAGGGGATAGTACTAATAGAATAAAACCTCCAACCATCAATCTTTTTTCCAAGCTTCCTTTTTCTGGAATCTTGATCGAAATAAATGATCCAAACACCAATAATATATAGGATACAAGTAACGAAAGAAATGTGAAAAAGAGTAAGAGTAGAGCCGGACCATGGGTAACTGGATGAAACCTAGAATAAAGTGGAAAAATCATAGAGCTGAATAGATAAAGAAATATACCGACTCCGAAAATTACACCGAATTTAAGAGGATATTTTCTCTTATAACTCATGTATATCACCAAAAAGAAAGGTTATACTACTCTTTAAAATATATCTTATGTACCTTTTAATAAGGATATCGATACCAAATATTTGCTGGGGTATATTTCCTCTTATCATGTAAATTGATCTCCAGATATTTACTATGGCGGAGGTTGTGTGAATTTTATGGTTACTTCCTTCAATTGAAAGCCCTCTTCGACCATTGATATATCATCATGGAGGAGGTATTCATCACTACCTTCTTGTTTGTTTTCAAAAAAAATCGTCATATCGATCGACGAGTCTCCACTATATATTATCCCAACCATATCATTCATGTAACCATAATTTCCTTTTGTTCTATTGTAATATGAATTCAAAAATGGAACGACTCTTGTAAAGAAATAACCCGAATCTTCTTTATATTCACTATAATCCTCATAACTAAATTCGTTCCTAATCAGTTCGATAGATACGTTTTTCGAAGAAGATTCTATCATAAGAAAAGTACAATTATCTGTCCTAGTATAACTCAAATCCCCTTCTCCATGAACAACAGCATATTCGTCGACATCTACGACTGGTTCTAAATATCCTTCGTTTTGCGTATTATAGTACCGGTTGCCCAAGACCAATGTTGGAACTGATAGATTGAATTCAATTTCGTTCGGATTATCGATATGTATCTCATATTTTACGCTGAGTGGTGGTCTCGTGGAATTAAGTGGTGTTATACATCCAGACAATACAACGGATATTACAATGAGTGAAATCACTATGAAACTGATAACAACTTTAACGTCATTTTTATTTTTCATATTATCCTAACCTATTTGAAAAATCTAAGTTATTCCATTCTTCATTCGTATATCTTACCATCCCCAATATATACCAATAGTTCATACAAGTATGTTTCTCTAAAGGGCCAAAACCCTCTGGTAAAAATGGGTTTTGAGGAGTGGGGTGAGGTAAACCTAAGCTATGCCCCAATTCGTGCATAAATACTCCTCCTTGCCGTATGGCTTTGTCATCAGAAACTATAAAATCACCGATAATATCGTCGATTATAGATCCAGATAAACCAAATGTAGATCGTAAAATCTTTCTTTTAGTGTAAAAATCATCTAGATATTCATCACCGACTAAAATGCCAGTCGAAGAGGCAACACCTAAATGACGTTCTCCATCAGATGTTAAGGCGTAATGTCCAAATAGTGCGTAATGAAATATTCCCTCTCTGCCCTCATCAAAATAATCAGTTTTTATATCTTTCAAATCTGTATGAACTGAAGAACTAGAATACACCTCAGGAATAAATTCATCTATCTCTTCTCCCCCTCCCATCTTGCCGTCGTCGATATGCAGCCAGATTTTTTCACCGGTTGGATTGTTATAGAACCTTGTGCCCATTATCCATTTGACATCACTTTCCATTTTATGACCCTCCATCCAATCAACTTCTACGAACACATCCTTGCGCAGCGGGTGCGCCCTACCATCTATCAACGGGTCGCTAGACAGGCGGTACGTATCCGCATCCGAGATACCGTCGCCGGATGCGTCGTGCTCGTGGTCGAAGTCCAACGGATCAGGGTCGGCAAAGTAGTTGACATACGAGCGGAAGGTGAACTGTTTATTCCTAAACGGTTGTTTAGATTTAATCATAATCTTCAGCCTCAAGCATCACCTTAGATGAATGATAACCGGAGAGGATGCATAACATGGGCCCAAAAATTCCCAATAGAACCATCATTGATAAATATGCATTTAAATTTGGTATTAATGAGTGGGAGAGGAAGAAACCAGAGAACATTCCTAGTATATGAATTAAAGATAAAAAAGATATAGAGAGTGCTAAGAAAGTATTCTTTTTTTCTTTTTCACCACTGTAATAACTTGCTAGTTTGTTAAATCCTAGCATACATAAGGATATAGAAACATAAAAAACAACAATAGAAAAAACGAAAAAGAAACAAAGTGCACTAGGGGTAACAAAAAATAGGAGAGGTAACAAGAAGAGCACCGCTCCTCCAATTTTTAGGTTCTTCCCCTCTAGTTCACGCCCATGTCTTCGTACGGCATCAACAAGGACTAGAAACATAAAAATATAGGAGCTAGACAAAAGAAATAGAAGATACCAATCTTGGATATGCCAACCTATTAAAAAAGAGAAACCTCCGACTATTGCGAGTATGTAAGTAGAAATGTACATAATAATACCTATTCCAAAAAGCTCTCCGAATCGTAAAGGTAATAAGATATCATCGAATTTTGATCTATCCATCCCACTTCCTAATTTTTGACCAGTACTTCCTTTTACTTGGACGAAATACCCAAAAATGATGCATAATAAAGCCTGAATTGATAATAAAGGTGCGGGAGGAAGTGGCGAAAGGAAAACATAAAGAGATATCATCGAGATGATCAAAATCGGAACAGTGAAAAATAAAGCTACTATATCATAAAAAAATGGTGCTTTATTAGGACGCTTATTCAAATAAATCCCAAGTAAAAATAACACAAAACACATAGTAACGAACAGATAAAAAGGTAAGAAAGACGATTGGATTTCCAAATAAATGGATGTATTGTTTAAATTAAAAGGAGTATTGGGCAGTAAAGGGATTAAAAAGAGCCCTATCGTACCCAATAACTTCAAATGTTTACTTACCTCCCGTCCTTTTTCACATATTAGTTGTAAAACAAATAATATCGCTATGATAGCATACGCCAAACCAAATATAGCTATAATAAATGACATATTATGAGTTCGATGTCTAAAGAACAAACTAATTATTGGTATAGAAGAAAGTGCTATACCTGTAATGATAGGGTTATCATTTAATATGTTTATAGGTTTTTTAAAAGGGGTAGGATTAATTTTACTCATATAATATCATCTCCGAAAAAGGCAGTGTTTTATTGACATGCTCTTCAAACCTATCACCGTTCATATTCATGCCACCCCTCATTTAGTTGTTCTACTTCCATACTAAGGTTCAACTCGTGGTAAGGGGAAGCTCTCAGGCTTTCTCGAACCGCCTCAATTCGCACTGATATGTTCCCATATGAAGAATATATAGAGTGAGTTCGTGAATATGGCTCGGTCTCCATGGAGAAACTAGAGAAGGTGTAATACCTACCTGTTTTCCTTGATATACTTTGTTCATGATAAGCTTCTAATATAATATCTCCACTAAAAGTGATCTCCAGTCCGGGACCATGTTCTGTTTCAACTATTTCCCATTCAGCTGTGCCTTCTGTTACCTTTATATCATTTCGTAGATCCGATAAACCTTCTAGTACTCCATCTTTACTGTATCTAGCAACAAATGGCAAGATCACAGTTACTTCTTCTTCCGGACCTGAAAGGGCTACTCTATATTTATAACGGTTGACTTGGGAGGATATGAAAAAAATCACAAGCATCATCACGACGAAAAATATTATGACGTTATACACGCTCTTCAAAGCCTCGTCTCGACCGATGGATGATGTGGTTTTACCGATCATTCAAATCCCTTCTTTTAAAGATTCTTTAATGTACGCCCAGTCATTATGATCAACATCACTGTTTGACCCATCCGAGTAGTCATAATAACTGGAGTTGACAACGAGAGTGTAATAGTTCATCACACTCGGATATTGGGAATGCCAATATCCCCCTCCCGGACAACCAATAGCTATTTCCTCGGGTATGGGACAGTTATCTATGCCATCGAAGACGTCAGTCCAAAGACCGAGTGTATGTCCCAACTCATGCATAAACACCGTACCGGGGTTTGTAAGATAATCCAATAAAAGATTTGTTTTTTGACTTACCACGAACCTACCTGGACGGGCAAACCCCAGCACATTTCTATCCTCTCCAGTAACATAAACATAATCCGCCATCAGACCATAGCGAAACAGCCCTTCTCTCTCCGGCGTAAAATAAGCGTCCTGGTAGCCATCAAGGGTCAATGCTTCATTATCATGATTGTTATATATCGTTGATATATAAGGCACTTCCCCGCCACCGCCCATCTTGCCGTCGTCGATGTGCAGCCAGATATCGTTCTCGTAGAAGCGGGTGCCGATACGCCACTTCGCCTCATCGGATAACCTATCCACACCTTCCATCCGATCGACCTCTACGAACACGTCTTTCCGCAGCGGGTGCGCCCTACCATCTATCAACGGGTCGCTGGATAGCCAGTACGTATCAGCGTCGGAGATACCGTCGCCGGATGCGTCGTGCTCGTGGTCGAAATCCAACGGATCGGGGTCCGCAAAGTAATCCACATACGAGCGGAAGGTGAACTGTTCATATCTATGTCCATAGTTAATCATGATTATCTACCTCGGAGAGCATCCTGGAGGAATGGTAGCCGGATAGGATGCATAATGTCGCTGTGCTTATCCCTAACATGATCCAGTAAAAATTAGCTTCCAGACGAAATATG
>JAWOAU010000070.1:0-47686 GCA_046498385.1 Thermoplasmata archaeon
GGATTGACTCGTGATGAGTCAATATATGTAGGCTTTCGTACATATCAGAGCGCGGATGCCGATTATTATAACCTGGTGGCAATGGCAGCTTCCGGGTATACGAGCGGCGATGATTTCGACAATCAGCCAAACAGTATTCTATCCGGCGTTCCTGCCCATAATCAGCAAATCGACTACTGGCTTTCGCTTAATGGCCAGCACATCAAGATTGCAATGAAGGTGGGAACTCCGGTCTATGAGTCTGCATATGTTGGTAAAATCCTGCCTTATGCCCGGCCATCGCAATATCCTTATCCGGCGGTCTGCTGCGCCTACGGAAGGCATGTCTGCCAGCTGTGGATTGGCTAACGCATAAGGTCTTCCCGTTGGATCTCCTTTTTCATATTCTTCCACACCTGCTAGATACTCTGTTGCATCCATATATGCTATAAGCCTCATACATCCCGAGCCCAATGCAACTATGCTATTGATTTCTTCTGGGATCTCGACGGTTCTCCCCTCCATATCAGTAACTATGATATAGTCTGCGCCATCTTCGTTTTCTACACATCCTGCACTTATCAACGATATCAGTAATATCGTCGCTATCATCATCGCTATTTTTTTATTTTTCATTTTTCCCACCCCTCCGGCGCATTCCGTGACCGTTAAGTTCAAAATATTCCCCACCACCGCACAACAAACAGTATGTCCTCCCATCCCTCTCCACCGTTCTCGTGCTCATAACGCTCTCACCGCAATTGTCACATGTGTAACTATCGTTTATCGGGGCATAGTCGGGCAGCTCTACATCCGCGGTTTTCATCTCAAAAAGTTTTTCAGACTCAATATTCACCACGAACTTGGAAATATCTTGAGCCATTTCCATCATCCTAGCTCTATCCTCCTCGGTACCCTTTCGCTCCTTGACCACCTTGCTGAAGAGCTCACCGTATTCGGAGAACCGCCCGGCCCATTCCTCTCGGGCATCACTTTTGGTGAGCAAACGTAATCCCTTGTTTCCTCGCTTGACAAAGGTTGCTGCGGTCTTTCCGAGATCACGGAATATCAGTGAATTGTTGCCGAAGCTACAGCCGGTTACGTATTGCACACCGTCTGAAAAGCAGTTGTTTGTTTCAACCACCACAAGAACATCCTCCAGCCCCGAATGCTCTAGTCCCAATTCACTGAAGGCGGTGACCGATGCATTCACGCCCAGGGCTAAGCCGGGGCAGTAATGACCGTGAAGCACTGCGGCCCGTTTCAGTAATTCGATCGATTCTCCTTTTTCGAGTAGGTTCCATATGTGTTCCCTAGGATTTTTTTTCATTTCAAATCTCCTGTGTCACGGATTGGAAAAAGGTGCTACATATTAACTTTTTTGATTAATGTAGCACGAAAGACATAAATCCTTGTTACGAATAACCTCAATATGGACGATAAAGATAGCATCGCAAGGTTCGGGGTCTCAGTTCCCAAGAACCTCCTGAAAGAATTCGATAAAAAGATAGAGAAAAAGATGTATGCCAACCGCTCCGAGGCCATAAGAGACCTAATCAGAAATTTTTTGATCGACACTAAATGGGAAGAGCCGGAAGGGGATGTCTACGGCTCCCTGACCCTGGTCTTCGACCATGAAAAAAAGGGAATATCCGATAGACTCACTGATATGCAGCACCATGACCATGGTCTGATCGTTTCCACCATGCATATACATCTGGATCATAACAACTGTATGGAGTTGATAGCTATGCGGGGGGATCCAAAGGAAATACGGCACATAGCGGATAGGATGATAAGTACCAAGGGTGTCAAGCACGGAAAGCTGGTAGTTACTGGGGTTTAACCACAACTTATTTATCTTTATTGACCGAATATACACTCAGATGGAAATGATCAGAAAACACGTGTACTTTTCCGGTAAGGTGCAGGGCGTCTACTTCAGATACAATACCAAGAAGAAGGCTAAAAAAGAAAGTGTGACCGGGTGGGTGAAAAACCTGAAAGACGGGCGGGTAGAAGCGGTATTCGAAGGACCGAAAGATAAGGTTAACGAGGTGATCAGATGGTGCGGTGAAGAGCAGCCTCATGCAGTGGTCCGAGATATAGAAGAGCGTAAAGAGGAGTTCGAAGGAAGTTTCGATTCATTTAGAATAAGACGCATATAAAAAGAAAAAGGTTTTTTAGGATATCTGTAGGGTTTCGCCGTCTCCTACTTTGCCTTTAAGTTCGATCTCTATCTCCAATTCCTTTTCGCCGTGGCCTTCGTATTCGATTTCTAGTTCGATAGGTTCCCTAAACTTGAATGGTATCTCCCAATCCTTGGTCTCGACTGTTATATCGTCGCCTTTTTTCATCTGCTCGCCAAGAGCTATCAGGAAGTCGGCCACCTGTTCTCTGCTCAGGTGAACTTTCCATTCAATATCCCCTTCAATTATCACGCGTTTGGCGTTGTTCTCTTCGGTTTGTATTTCAGCCATATTTACCACCGTAAATAACATATGCCTGCAACATATAAACTTTCTTAGTAATCTTATACTTGATAAATATGGACCATCTAAAGATATTAGGTTCGAAGTCCCGCTTACGGATACTGCATAAGCTATCGCGCAGAGATATGTATGTTTCCGAGATAATGGATCGAGTCCCAATGGACGGAAAAAACTGTAAGCATCATCTGAGCTCTTTGGAGAGAGCTGGTATAGTCTCATCTCGAATAGAAGGCAGGAGGAAATACTATACTCTGGAAAAGGAGATAAGACTGTTTATATCCCCCCACCCAACAGAAGATACGAGCTTTACTTCATGGATAAAAAAAGAGAGTGAAGCCCCCATTTCATTGATTTATGGTGCGTGTATTTTTCCGATATTATTATGGTCCACAGTAGATGTACCGTAAACTTATATAGTAATAAAAGTTAAAGCCTTCGATGACTGCCGGAGACATGACAGGCTTACTTTTCGTCTATCTTTATGTTGTCCTCCTGATATTTATCTCTGAGAAGGTCTTAAAAAATCACCTTGCAGTTAGCAGAAAATTTCTTCATATAATGGTGGGAAATATCCTTTTTATCCTACCTTTTTTCGATACTCAATGGGTGATGATATTTCTGGCCGCAGCACCCTTTATTTTCCTGACATTTATCATGAGCCCATACTCCCCTGTGGAGATAGGCGGACGTACATCTTCCGCCGGTCACAGTCTGGGTCTGGTTTTTTACTCTATCTCATGGACCATACTGGCCATCTTCTTTTTTGATCGACCGGAGATCATCGCAGTTGGTATCATCGCTATGTCATATGGCGATGGCTTTGCGGCCTTGATAGGCCAGCGGTTCGGTAAGATGAAATTTAACATACTAGGGGATCAAAAAAGCGTAGAAGGTTCAACGACCATGTTCATCGTTACCTTGACATCCATGATACTGATTTTGCCCTACTTTGATGCACTTCCATCCAGTATGTGGATCGTACTGCCGGCAACCGCCGCAGTTGCCACGATCGCCGAGGCAACGGTGCCCAAGGGTTTGGACAATATTTCCGCATCCCTATCTGCCGTAATATTTTATTATGTGCTGGTGTATGTGGTGATGTTATAATGCGTTTCATAGTTATAGATGGACTTGATGCCGCAGGAAAAGACACCCATGCACTGATGATAAAAGAGCGCTATGAAGCAGCGGGCGAAAAAGTAATACTCCGTTCTCATCCCACCTCTGATAATCCCTTCGGCCGCAAGGCTAAAAAAGCTCTCCTAGGTACCGGGAAGAAAAACAAATTTATTGCATCCACATATTATGCCGCAGATATTTTTCGTTCGGTAAAAAGGCACTACGGCAAAGCGGACACGGTAATATTCGTACGCTATCTATGTGGTGTCGCATACCTCCCATCTCCATTTCACAAATCACTATACAATATCTTTAGCGGCATCTTGCCTACGACTGAATACCTCTTCTTTTTGGATGTGAGTCCTCGTGAATCTTTAAAGAGAATAGAATGCAGAGACGAGGTAGAGATGTTTGAAAATTTGGAATCTCTCCAGGAGGTTAGGGAAAAAGTTATCGATCTTGTGAAAGATTGGTACATTATAGACACCGACCAGCCCATGGATAAGGCTCATAATGATATCGATCGGATACTTGACGTACTCGATAGTGGTGGGGACCTAGATGAAAATAAACCATCAGTCCTCCACGATCTAAAAGAAAGAACCTCCTCCCCTCGAAGATGAAGATTTGACATCACGTTATTATCTTTGAAAGACCAGGGCTTTTTTGTGCCTGGTCAATTCCATACCACTGTCTAAAGCGGCATCTTTTACATGGTTTGAACTGGTTTTCATGGTAAGATAAGATTTGCCATCTCTAAACATTTTGTTTATGCCATAGTTAACCAACTTCTTTACACCCTCTGCATCACCCATTATAAAGGGTATACTGAGCAGTTTATAGGGGGCATATATATCAAAAAAGGCGGTGCTCTCTGAATTTCCATCTCTGAAATTGATACAGTTTCCTCTGCCTATCTCTTTTTTCACTAATTCATGGGTCATGTCATGAGCTGTCCAATTTTTTATGAACAGTCCTTTGTTATCCTCGAATTCTTTTGAATTTTTCACACGGGTAAATACCCTGTCATCAGAGCTCTCCATAACCGTTCCCCTTGTTCCTAGCTTCGGCTTATGCACCTTGTCTTCCTCGGTAACCATTAAGGAATGTAGTTCTAGATGTTTTTTGAAGCCGAATTCTTTTGCCATGCTGATAGTCTTCTCGTTGTTTACGGAGGTCATGAACCTGAGGCACGTATATTCCTCTTCAGATTCAATCAATTCAAGGAATTTTTGCACCATCTCCTTTCCGTGTCCTTTACCTTGATGCTCCGGGTGAACCCTGAGACCTTCCAACCACAGCACATCGTTTTCCAGTCTAGTGTATTTGTCCAGAGCTATGATTTTGTTGTCTAATGTACCTTTGTGAAAACCGCCGTCCTCGACCCAATCTTCAAAAACCAGCGGCAGGTAATCACGGCCTTCCCATATGTCCCTGCAGAGACGCTCTATTTCCCGTTTATCGGACATTGTCACCTTTTTCAGATTTAGGGGCATGATTATCGCACTGGCAAATAGACATTATATAATTTTCCGATGGAATGGTAAAGCAGGCAAATATTCTGATTTTAGAATTTTATGTCCCCTGACTCTATTTGCTTCATCAGCTGCTTTCTTATCCGTCGGTTACCGCTGAAACCTTTGATCGCTTTTTTAGCTTTCTTGTAATGGCCTAAAAGATCCCTAACATCCTTCGGGCTGCAGCCGCTGCCCCGGGCTATACGTCGAACACGGGATTTTTTAAGAAGGGAAGGATGTTCCATCTCCTCCTCGGTCATGCTATCCATCATTATTCGGAATGAACGGAGTTTTTGCTGTGTATCTAACATATCTTCATCGGATATTTTGTTTCCACCAAGGGGAAGCATTTCCATAATTTTTTGGAGGGGACCGACTCCGGCTAACATTTCCATCTGCTCGTACATATCCTTTAGATTGAAATCACCTGCCAACATTCGTTTTGTAGTCCTTTCAGCCTTTTCTTCGTCCATAACTTCTTCGGCCTTTTCAAGGAGTCCTTGGATATCTCCCATGCCTAGAAGTCTGGATATGAACCGTTTTGGATCAAAATTTTCTAGGTCTCTTATTCTCTCACCGGTACCTACGAAAACCACGGGGGCATCGGTGGCTGCCACCGCACTCAAAGCACCACCCCCTTTTGCACTTCCATCGATCTTGGTTATGATGGTTTTTGTCACTCCTACCGCTTCGTGGAAAGCCTCCGCTTGGGGCCCTGCTTGTTGTCCAACGGATGCGTCGATGGTCAGGATTACTTCATCAGGGTCTGCTACCTTACTTATCCTGATTATTTCCTTGATAAGATCCTTCTGCAGTGAGTGCCTCCCGGAAGTATCGATTATGACCACATCATACTCCTTGAATTTTTCCAACCCCTCTCTTACCACCTTAGGTGCGCGTTTCTCACCTGGTGAGCCGTATACTGGAACGCCGGCATCATTAGCTACCTGTTCTAACTGCTCATAGGCCGCCGGTCGGTGGGTGTCTCCTGCTATAAGGGCTGTATTCAAGCCTCTTTTTTGAAAGTAAGCACCAAGTTTACCGCAAGTAGTAGTTTTACCATTACCGTAGAGTCCCACCATCATGATAGTCTGAGGTTTTAGTTCTAGTTCCACACCCTCTCCCAATATGTTAACGAACTCTTCGTATATGATCTTGATAACGTGTTCCTTTGAGGACATCCCTGCAGGAGGTTTTTCCGTAAGGGCCCTCTTTTTAAGTTTTTTAGTTAGTTCCAAAGCAAGGTTCACGTTAATATCTGATTCTATCATTGCTCTCTGTACGTCTTTGACGACCTCGGATACTAGATTTTTATCAACGTGACTAGCATTGGCAACTTTTTTCATTGCGCTTTGCAGTCCGTTCTTGAGTTTATCTAAGGCCATGGCTAAATGATTAGTTCCTCTACGTTATTAATGTTTTTATTCTTACAGGCATCCTTTCACCGCAGTTTTCAAATTTCCTTTTCAATATACTCATACCATCCGTCGCTGAGAATGTAGCGATCCTCCAGACCCTCGTCCATGTTGGGTTCGTACGCCATGCAAAGATCACAGCGGTATCCACATCTTGATATGACCTTCGTTTACAGCACTTTTTCCATGGCCGCTTTCATACGGTCGATACCCTTATTGATCTCTTCCACGGAGCGTGCGTAGGATATCCTGAGATATCCCTCTCCCTGGCTGCCGAAGGCGGTACCTGGAAGTAAACAAACGCCGGCTTCATCCATCATGTAGTTCGCCAGTTCCTCGCTGTTCATATCGGTCTCCTTGATGTTCGGGAACACGTAGAATGCACCCTTGGGATATATACAGCTAATCCCCGGTACCCGGTTCAACCCTTCCACGATGGCGGTCCGTCTCCTGGTGAAGTGCTCCATTATATGGTCTACGAACTCCTGACCGTTCCTCAGTGCCTCCACCCCTCCCTTCTGTACGAAGGAAGTGGTGCACGAAGCCACGTCGGCGAACAGGTTATGGGTCTTGTGTATTATGTCCTCCGGGGCGATCATGTACCCTAGTCTCCATCCGGTCATGGAGTACGCCTTGGAGAATCCATCAACGATAATGGTTCGCTCTTTACATTGATCAAGGTAGGCCGGGCTGTGGTGCTTCTCACCGTCATAGAGCATCTTGCTGTATATCTCGTCGGATAGTATGTATGTGTTGTTCTCCTCCGCCATCTCCGCGATGGCCTTCACATCTTTCTCAGTGAGCACACCGCCGGTCGGATTCTGCGGCGTGTTGAGCAGTATGAGTTTCGTATCCGGAGAGATCCTCTCCTGCACCTGTTCCGGAGTCATCCTGAACTCGTCCTTCTCATAAAGAGGTATCTGCACCTTCTTCGCACCCATGTAGCCTATCAACGAATCGTACTGGAAGTAGAACGGATTCTGGTAGATCACCTCATCACCCATGGCCACCGTAGTCATGAGGCCGAAGAATATACCTGGTTTTGCTCCGGGAAGCACCATCACCTGTCCTTTATCCGGTCGGAATCCCCTGGTATTCTCTATGTCGTCCTGTATGGCCTCTATGAGTTCCGGGATCCCCAAGGATGGGACGTAGTGTGTAAACCCCTCTTTCAAAGCCTCCCGTGCAGCGTCCTTCACGTTCTCCGGTGTATCGAAGTCCGGCTGGCCTATCTCGAAGCGGACCATGTCTCGCCCCTGGGCCTGCAGTTGGTTTGCCTTTGCAAGATACTCCAGGGGGGGTTCCCCCCTCAGAAGTGAAAAATCACCTACCAATCGTGCCATGCTGTTTCCTCTATGGCTGGGGTATGCATAGGTCCTTGGCGCCGTGTTCGGACAGTTTCAGTTCGGGGTACTCGTCCTGTATTATATTATGTATTATCTCGGCGTATCCGACCTTCTCACGGGCGAATTTTGCCAAGAAACCTTCGTCGGTCCACGGCTTGTATATTCCACCGCCGGCGGCGAGACCGGGACCTGGTTCGATCTTGAAGTAACACGGTGCGGACACTCTTGTCAGATCCGGTGCCTCATAGAATCTGTTGAATCCACCCATGGATTCTGCCAGATATATGTGTATGTCGATGGGTATGTCTATGGCCTGTCTGATCGATGCGAACATGGGTATGGAAAGATCTCCCAGTGGGTTGAAGGTTCCCGCGCCCAAGCTCTCCAGTAATTTACCGCCTGCCGCATTGGCGTGCCCTGCGTAGATAGATATCTTGAATGTCACATCATCGGGGATGAGCCCCTTCTTCTTGAGCTCGTTGGCCAACCACATAACTCCTTCGTCGGTTACCAGGAATCCCCGGAAACCGAAGTCTATGCATCTCTTGATATCCTTGATAGCATAAACGATGTTGTCCGAGCCCCTTACCCTGAGACCGGATATTGCCCCCTCGGGTGTGGCGATCTGCCTACCGGTGTTCCAGCTTGCCCTAGGCCCGGGAGTGATGATAACTTCCATATCTTCGTCGTGTGCCAACTGGGCGAAATCCTGCAACTCGTTATCGGTGAGTAGCGTACTCCCCATAACGGTGCTGATCAGCCGGTGGATGGGTATACCCCTTTCCTCTCTCTCCTCAACCAGGGCTTCCAGGGTGGACAGTCTTTCTACCCCCGATACTTCCATTCTGTAATGGCAGCCGTCCGGAAAACTCTTATCCGATTCTGGCAGGTCCTTGGGATCGCTGCTCGGTACACCTAACTCTTCCATAGCATCCATAATTTCTTTCATGCCTTTCATATTTACACCATTTTTAAATTTCTCCGATAATACAGCCAATATATCTAAAGTATTTAACTTCTTTGAACAATTACATTAAAGCATCCTTCATCCGCTGGATACCCTTCTTGATCTCCTGGAGTGAACAGGCATACGATATCCTAAGGTATCCCTCTCCCTGATTTCCGAATGCGGTGCCCGGAAGTAAACAAACGTTGGCTTTATCCATCATGTAGTCCGCCAACTCCTTGCTCGTCATCCCCGTCTCCTTTATGTTGGGGAACGCGTAGAATGCACCTTTGGGGTAGATACAGCTCATCCCCGGTACCTCGTTGAGTCCCTTCACGATGGCGTCCCTTCTCTCAGTGAAATGTTTCATGATGTGATCCACGAATTTTTGGCCGTTCCTCAGTGCTTCTACCGCACCCCACTGTGAAAAAGAGGATGTGCAGGACAGGGCATCGGCCACCAGGAGCTCCACCTCCTTTATCACCTGTGTAGGTGCGATCATGTACCCAAGTCTCCATCCGGTCATGGAGTACGCCTTGGAGAAGCCATCAACTATTATGGTTCGTTCTTTGCATTGATCAAGGTAGGCCGGACTATGATGCTTCTCACCGTCGTAGAGCATCTTGCTGTATATCTCGTCGGATAGTATGTACGTGTTGTTCTCCTCCGCAATCTCGGCGATGGCTTCAACATCTTTCTTCGTGAGAACACCTCCGGTCGGGTTCTGGGGCGAGTTGATTATGATCATCTTCGTTTTATCCGTCACCCTCCGGCACATATCCTCGGGATCCATCCTGAACTCGTTTTCTTCGTACAGTGGGATCTGTACTTTTTTGCATCCTATGTAACCCACCTGTGAATCGTAGGTGAAGAAGTATGGGTTCTGGTAGATTATCTCATCACCCCTCTCCGCCAGGGCCATCATACTGAAGTACAGCCCCGGTTTCGCACCCGGTAGAACCAGTATCTGGTCGTTTTCGGGGCGGAATCCCCTGGTTTCTTCTATGTCATCCTGTATGGCTTCCTTGAGCTCCGGGATACCGTCGGTGGGAACGTAGTGGGTGAATCCCCGGTCCAGGGCGTCCTTTGCCGCCTTCTTTATGTTTTCAGGGGTATCGAAATCCGGCTGACCGATCTCGAACCGGACCATGTCCCTGCCCTGGGCCTCCAGCATGTTCGCCTTCCTCAGATACTCCAGGGGCGGCTCTCCTCTCAGCATTGACGAATCCGCAGATATTCCTTTTTTCATGATCATCTCCTCACTTGATGTACTCCTTGGTAAAATTCAATCTCAGGCGCTCCAGGGTCTCCCCGGTGGGTACCCCGTTCTCGTCCCATCCCCTTAAACCGTAGTATTCGTCCAGCATCTCGTCGAACATCCCTTGGGTGAAGGCGTTGCCCTTGGTGGGCCCGTCTGGCAGGGGTTCCATGAGCCTTTGTGGTATTCGATCATCCTTTCGTGAGATCCCTTCCCGGACGGCGTACATCCTTGCTAGGTTCCATATACGTTCCCCTGCATCCAGGTACTCTTCCTCCGTCAAGTCAAATCCCGTCGCGGAGTTGAACATCTTTACGAAGGTGGGCACCCCGAAGGGCACGAAGTCGCACATCACCAGTGAATAAGCCGCCGCTCTCTCGTCCTGGGTATCCCTGACCAGCTTTGCCCTTCCATCAGCGGAAAACTGTTTTTCCATCTCAAGTTCGGCCCTGACCGTCCACGCCCGCTGATGGCAAGCCCCTCGGTCACTGGTTGCATAGGCCAAGCCCATCCCCGGTGAACCCCTGGGTTCGTAACCAGGGAATTCCATCCCCTTGCAGTGCATGGCGAAATCTCCGGTGCCCTGGCCAACCTTCTCGGCGGCCCTCATCACCCCTTCCGCAAGGGTGTCTCCGACCCCTTCCCGATGAGCAATCATCTCGATAAGTTTCAGATAGGGTTCAGGTTCCCCGAACCGGGGTTCCAGTCCACCGAAATCTTCCTTGGTCAATATGCCTCTTTCGAAGCACTCCATGGCCCACCCCAGTACGTTCCCCGTCGATATACCGTCGAGACCGAGTTCGTCCACCATCAAGCTTGCCTTTGAGACCACGCCGAGATCTCCCATGCAGCAGTTTGAACCCAGTAGTACCAAGAGCTCGTACTCCGGCCCCTCCAGCCGGGTACCCTTGTATTTTCCCTCCTTGACCACACTGTGCTTGCCACATCTGATGGGGCATCCGTAGCAGCTCACATTTTCCTCCACGATATCCTGTTCCATAGTCTCTCCGCTTATGTTATCCGCCTTCTCAAAGGTCGCCCTGCTGAAGTTTTTAGTAGGCAGTATGCCGTACTCGTTCATTGGGTTTATCCATATCGGGGTGCCGTACTTGGTGCGGTTAGGAATAAAGTCGTCTTCCCTAGTGATCCGGTGTGCCTCCTTTGCAGCCTCCTTGAACTCCTCCGGCCTGGCCTGGGTCAGCTTGCCTGTTCCCTTCACTGCAACGGCCTTGAGATTCTTGGAGCCCATGACCGCCCCTGCGCCACCCCGTCCGGCTTGCCCCCCTCTTTCTTTCTGGTCGTGTGTGTCAATATTGATCATTGCATACTTCACCAGATTCTCCCCCGCCGGGCCTATGCTGGCCACCCGTAGCTTATCGTCATCATATGTTTTTCGTAAAGCCCGTGTGGTCTCAAAAGTGCTATTTCCCCAGAGCTCTGACGCATCCTGGAACGTAACGTCGTCATCCTGGATGATCACGCTGCATGGTTCTTTTGATATCCCAGTTATAACAAGGACATCGTATCCCGCCTTCTTCAGTGCGGGTCCGAAGTAGCCGCCGCAGTGACTGTCGTTGAATATACCGGTTTCCGGAGACTTGGTGACAACGCAGTATCGTCCCGAAGTGGGTGCCGCTAGGCCGGTCAGAGGGCCGGTGACGAACATGAGGGGGTTATCCGGTCCAAGGGGGTCGGTACCCCCCTCAGTCCGGTCCCATAGCATCTTGATGCCCAATCCCTTACCGCCGATGAACATCTTTGCATCTTCCGTGTTAAGATCGGTGACCTCGTATGTTTTCTCCGTGAGATCTATCTCCAGCACCTTACCGGTAAAGGCACTTTCCATGGTTCATCCCTCCATGGATTTGTTTATCGCCAGAATATCTATCAGAAGTGAGAAGCCGGTCTCCTTTTTACCGGCGCCGGGTCCCACTATGGTCACATCCCCTAGTAGGTCCGTGGAGAAGGTGAGTGCATTGGTGGGTCCCATTACACCTGCCAGGGGATGGTCCATGGGTATCTTCTCGGGGCCGACCCCTGCCTCTATGCCACCCTCCGTCTTTTTGGTGCTGCCGATCAACTTCCATCGGAAACCCTCTTTCTTTGCATCCTCCACATCCTTGAGGGATATGCCGGTGATCCCCTTTCGTGCCACGTCATCCAATGTTATATCGGCTCCCATCACCGTGTTGGAAAGTATGAGCATCTTGCCCTGGGCGTCTATGCCTTCCACGTCGCCGGTGGGGTCCGCTTCGGCATAACCCAGCTCTTGTGCCTTCTCCAGGGCCTCTTCGTACTCCATCCCTTCCTCCATCTTGGAAAGTATGTAGTTGGTGGTTCCGTTGACTATACCCTTGATCTCCTTTATCTCACATCCCGCCAGAGTCTCCCAGGCAAGGTTTATGGAGGGTGTACCGCTCAGAACGGTCCCTTCGAATCGGTACTGAACATGGTTTCTCCTGGCAAGTTCCGTCAGTTCCACTGCGGCCACGGCCACAGGTCCCTTGGTGGTGCTCACAACGTGTTTGCCAGCCTTCAAGGCGGTTCTAACGTGCTCCAGGGCCGGTCCCCCGGTCTTCATATCCGTGTAGGTGACCTCGACGATGGTATCCGCATTTGTTTCCCTGATCGTCTTGATAGGGTTCCAACCCTTGATCCCTTCGGGATACTCCTCCAGGGACACATCTTCACTGACCATGTCCATGACCTTGGTCATGTCCAGGCCGTTTTCCGCGTACACTGAGCCCTTGTTCATGTCGGATATGGCCACGATGTCGTACTCGAAACCGTGGTTTTCTTCCAACTCTCGCTTTTTCTCGAGTAGTATCTCGGCCAAGCCTTGACCTACCACTCCAAAACCGATAAATGCCAGTTTGAATTTCATTTTCTCCACCTTATGTGATTTTGAGCCATCAAATAACGGGATTTACTTAATGTTTTCGAGGAACAGAGCTTTTTCGGACTAGTTAACCAGTTCTTTTGCCTGTAATCTCAATTTTAGATAGAATCAAAAGTACGAGTCCTAGAAAAAACAATATGAGCCCAAGTCTAACGAAAGTACTACTGAACGCACCAAATAGACCGATTATAAGCATCAGGCTCCCCATGATCACTCCTAAATCTTTTGTATTCATAGTTCACACCTTGGCTCTAAGAAAAGAACAATCTCATCTTATTTACTATTTTCCTTCCGTGGAAACTGTCAAAAACTTAATGATCTCACAAATTTTTACAATTCACGAAAATTCATCCAGTATATTATAATCCATTACTGATTATTGGGAAATTATCAAATATCACTAGAATCACGAGGTACATCTGCCGGAAGGTGCAGTATCCGAAGGAGTATAGATATGATGCGTGAGAATTCACTTACATCTGTCCTTCCTTTTCAATTTTTCATCCGTTTCGCTCCTGAACAAATTGAATGTCATGGGAAAGGGGCTTAACGCCAATTTGCATACAACCTTCCCACATTTATTCCATTATAAATAAAATGATGCGGGGGAAGGGATTTGAACCCTCGGACCCCTATGGGAATAGATCTTGAGTCTATCGCCGTTGGCCATGCTTGGCTACCCCCGCAAGAAGGGGTTTTACGATTTCTAAGGGAAAGTAAGAAGCTTTGCTTCTGACGATTGCCCGCATGCGCGGATGTTGATGTGCAATTGTGCAATAAAAGGTTTCAGTTTTGAATTTGTTTTGGATGACTAAAGGGGATTTCCCAAATATAGTTTACGTTCAGCGTTAGTAATTTATTTATCCTCTAAATGTATTTGTACATCAACATGGATTCTAAAAAAAAGACATACCTCAGGAACGCCTTGAAGCACCAGCGAAAAAAAGAAGATTTCAACAAATCCCTTTCCAGGGAGGTCAGCAAAAGACAGAAGGGAAAGGAGGGTTACAAAATATACATCGATTTAATGAACGATATACGTAATATTGCTAACAAACACAATATTTCAAACGAAAAGGCAGCGAAAAAAATTTTGAAGAAATGACGGTGTCTCTAAACCTTTTTCCCTTCTCTTCTAATGACATATAGTCCCAAGATTGTAAAAAATATTAAATAGGTATAAATTAACCACATATATCTAGAAGTCCCTTGATCTGTGAAATCTACAGTGAATCTATCTTCGACTGGTACGGTATACTGGAGTGTTTCATTCACCTCTCCGGCCCGGTATGTGATGTTCAAAACATCTCCCGGTCTACAGAATTCCGGTTGATGAAGTTCGATGACATAATCACCTTTTGGTAACGTACGGTTGATCCACGTATCCCTATCTGTATTTTTCATCTCCACTATGATACCGCTTTTATGTTCCACCGTACCCTCCATTATCACATATCTTTCGAAATAAATGGGATAGCTGACGTGATACTGTAATAAGTTTTCATGCATTAGGTATGCTTCCACCGCGTAAGTTCCAGGCAACACTTCGACGATAAATTCATGAGCAGATTCGTTGAAAGTGTATTTATGAACACCTTCGTAATATGCATGTACGTCTACCTCAACGACCCCGTCGAGTACATCGTGTTGGAAGTAAACGGAAAGATGATTTTCTTCAGTATGTACATCAAACGACATGTTGACTTCAACCGCAGACACCGATTCAAAGAACTCCCTTATCCACAGATTCCAATCAAGTTCCGAGAAACTGAGCTCTTCGTACCCTGAATTTACCGGGTAGCTGGAATGGACTTGGAGTCCTACATGCTCCTGGTGGGTACCCCTTTCAAAAACGACGGAACGGTTCACCGCCTCCCGCAGCCGGATCCCACTGTACATCAATCTGCCGCAGTTCGTATTTAAACCGACGTGTGTACTGAAATCATATATATCCAGGTTCTCCTCGGTGTCATCCCAAGCTAGTTCTATATGGCTGTGATGATATGGAATTGACGATCTAAGAATGTTTGTGTAGTTCCTGAATTCTTGAACCGGCAGTTCGGATGTCCTCACCGCTACCATACCTGTGCGTACGGGTGTGTTGTCCCGGGACCAGTTAACGAACTCATGGATCATCATCCGGGATACTTCATCTTTGTTCATATCCGGTTTTTCACCCATCCTGTCCAGGACCGTATCATAGGGCAGACCGTTGATGGGTATATCCAGCGGGGATGCGATTATTATATCTCCGCTTTCACGCAGCTGATAAAATAGTTCAAAGGTTCCCATGGAACATGAATCGAATCCCAGTATGTCCACCCTTATCCCACTTAATGCCTCCTGGATTTCATGCAGGTACAGGTCGTCCCATCTTTCCATGGGCATCCCCCTCCAACCGTCTCCGTGACCCCATATATAGAGCATGTATCTATTGGCCGGATAGCTTGATTTGGACCAAATAACAAAATCACGCAGACTCTGCGATTCTGCCATATTCACCTCGTTCGTCCAGGATCGATTCACCGAGGAGAGTGGTATCTCCCTCAATCCGTCTCCTTCATGATTCCACAATTTGGTATCCCCCTGAAGGAACTGATCCGCTAGAACCAGAACCTCCACCCTGTTACCGGGTTCTCCCGCACCTATCTCCGCGAGGTCCTCTTCCACCTGCTTGCTTATCTCCTCGTCGGCGCCCCCGGCCATGTATATCATGACAGTCCATTCCCTCTGCTCAATTTCCCCCTGAACAACGGGAATTAACGAGAGCAGGATACATCCTGTTACAAGCAGGGCAAAGAGCCTTTTCATGAGATTACCTAATTTATTATATTCTTATTTGTAATTTGCCCACGCCTTTCCCATCATATGCTGAAAGCGCCGTAAGTTTTATATCCTTCCCGAAACTATTTCAAATAAAGTTGAAATGGTGTCAACAATGTTAGATATGATCATCGGGGCGCTGGTCAGCGGTGCATTGAGTGTTGCGGAGTATCTCCTGGAACATGTGGTAACCTGTCTTATACCAGCCTTTTTCATAGCGGGAGCCATAGCGGCCTTCGTTAAGAAAGATGCAATACTGAAGTACTTCGGACCGGACGTAAAGAAGAGCGTTTCTTATCCCATAGCCTCGGTCTCTGGAGCCATCCTGGCGGTCTGTAGCTGTACCATACTACCACTTTTTGCGGGATTGTACAAAAAGGGCAGCGGTATCGGCCCGGCGACGGCATTTCTTTACTCAGGACCGGCCATCAACATATTGGCAATAGTGTACACCACCAATGTTTTGGGTTACCAACTAGGTCTGGCACGCGCAGTGGCGGCTATTGCCATGGCCTTTGTCATCGCCTTTTTGATGTCATCCCTCTTTGGGACCCATGATGACGAAACAAGCAAAGAACAGCACGACCAATTAAATACCGGGACAACCGAGCATGAAAGGCCGCTCTGGATAAAACTGAGTTTCTTCGGCCTTTTGGTCGGCATACTGATATTCGGCGCCTCTGGACTTGGGTGGGCACCGAAATTGGCCATCGTTTATGTACTGACACTCTTTGTAGCCGTTATTCTTATCTATTACTACGAAAAAAACGAAGTCACCGAATGGGGTTACGAGACCTGGGACCTAACGATAAAAATATTCCCCATACTCATAGCGGGTACATTTTTGGTAGGTGTGATAGCCTATTTCATTCCTCCCGAAACCTTCAGGCCCTATCTGGGTAACAACGGCTTGGGTGCCACATTCCTGGGAGCCCTTATAGGTGCCATACTGTACATGCCCACTCTACTGGAAGTGCCCATAATCGGTACCACCTTCGGATATTCATCGGGGATGATGGGCGACGCACCGGCCTTAAGTTTATTACTCGCCGGCCCTTCACTGAGTTTACCCAACATGATAGTACTGTTCAGAATAATGGAATTCAAACAATGGCTCGCTTACATAGTCATAGTCGTAGTCCTATCGACTTTGATGGGATTCACATACGGATTGATAGTCGGATAAAGGAGTAGATAAAATGAAGATAGAGATATTCGGAACCGGATGCAGAAAATGCAAAAGATTGGAAAAGAACGTAGAAACAGCCGTGAAAGAGCTGGGCATAGAAGCCAAGGTCGAAAAGGTCCAGGACATCAACGAGATAGCTTCCCGGGGAGTGATGATGACTCCGGCATTGGCTATTGAAGGAGATATCAAATCGAGTGGAAAGATACTGAATCCTGAAGATATCAAGAAATTACTGAAGTGATCAAAGGTATCTTCTGCCTTTATCGGTGATCTCATAGACAACGAAGTTAGCTTCTCTTCCGCCTTGGATGAAACCCTCGTTCTTCAGTATGGATAAGTGGTAAGACAACTTCGAATCCGCTATACCGAGGATATCTTTGAGCAGGCACACGCAGAGCGACTGCTGGTTCAACAGTAAAAGTATCTTCATCCTGATCTCGTCCGATAGTGCCTTGTGGATGTTTGCTTCCTCTTCAACGGGATATTCCTTTATAATCTTGATTAATCTTGCTATTCCCCCTCGCTCCTCCAGTTCCTTTTCCACATCCTCGGGAATATCCATATTGATCACCGGTTATAAAGTCTTCAACTTCTAATATACTTTATGGGTTTACTAATCTACATTAGTATCATCCCATCTCCAAGAGCCATTCCCACAGAGGGATATACCGTATCTATCCCGCATCTTCTCTGAGGTCGCCGGTGATGATCGTTCCCTTGTCGACCCCGAACTCCTTCATAGCTCTGAGCAAAGAAGTCTCTTCTCTTTCTTTTATACCTGAAATATCACAACAAACTTGAATACAATGAGTGATTCTATCGCCTTCTTTGGTTAAATCGTAAAATCTTTTTACCGTTTTGTCCCATCCATCCAATTCTTTGATCTCATCTAGAGAAAGATAGATCCTTTCGGAAGTATGGAACATCTCCCTGTGTTTTTCCAAAGTTTTTTCTATCAACTCATCCTTATCTATTCTTTCGTCATCACATTTGATGAATAGAATACTTTCACTGTTTGTATTCTCGAGAAGATTTTCTATTATGATGTACATCAAAGTGGTTTTTCCAGTTCTCCTGCCAGCAGATCTCCTTTCTTTCTATCCAATCTTCAATGGTCTTAGTGGTATCCCGAGGTTGATATTCCAAATGAAGATCGCCCGACCACCACGGGTTCCATTCGGTCATAATCTCTTCTTTCATTATCCTAATGAAATCGAATGGTTTGCTATGTTCGTTCGATTCTGCTCGAATGATTCACACATCTCTCCCAAAAAAAACCTTTATCAGATGTGTTACCAGTACATCATGTGAAATAGGACATTTTGTCGTTCTACGTGGAACACCGCCCAGTAATGACTCCCGGTGAACATCCAGAGATTTTTCATGAAATGCCGGAAGATATACCTACCTTATGTATAGTTATCCAGGGCTTGATGGTTCATGTAGAATCAGTGGAACCTCATGACGGCGATCCGGGAAGTCCCTTTCACGGTATGAGACTATTGAATATGCAGCTCATGCAGGTATATCGCTGTTACGGAATATCCAAAGGGTGGCTGCCATTATCACAACGGCGATCGCGGTTAACAACACAAGGTGTAGCGGATATACTATGCCGTCTAAGAGCACCGAATTATAATCCCAGTAATAGATTATCGTGCAGGGCAGGATGAATTCCAAGGACTCCAGCATATGTCCTGCCATGAAAAGAGTATACTGTACAAGTATGACGGCAAAGCTCGCCCCTATACCTCCTCGAGAATTTTTGAAAAGGACCGCAAATAAGAAGGATATCGCGATCATGACCATGAACATCGGCCAGGATATCAAGATGGAAACGAAGAAAGTACCGAACATCATGCCCTCACCCAACGAATACACTGAAAGAGTCAAAACTAGACCAGAAAGACCAACTAATATCAGAGTAAATACTCCAAGAGCTGAGTACTTCTGTAACAGGTAATTTCCTCTGGAAAGAGGGGTAGAGAAGATGATATCCATCCGGCTTTTCTCATAATCCCCAGTGACGCTTTTAACCGACAGGTAACTCAGATAGATTCCCACCAGTAGGATCCACCAACTATAGAGTTCTACCGAGAGGTAACCTTCGATCTCATCCATTCTGACATCCTCTCTTCCAGCAGTGAACATCCTGAAGTAAGGGGTGTCCATCATCTCCTCGAGTTGAGATTTTCTTTCAACGTTGGAAGTTATCCCAACTGGAATCTGTTTACCATCCACTACCGCGATCACTCCAAAGTATCTTTCCTTTTCCGTATCTTCTCGCGGGATCGTTATATTATTATCCGTTGTATTGTCGACTACCCACGAAGTGGCCATATTTGACCTACTATCCTCTAGAATGATATACTCATCAGCCTCGATCTTTTCCCATGAAAGATACAAAAAATCATCACCGATTTCTAAGCTGACTTTTTCTTCGTTTAGCCCCATCCCCTCCTCTTCAAAGGCTTCGCTTACAAACGGATAGAGTTGTGCCATACCTGCGGATATTAGCATTACTATGAGTATGAATATGATATAACCTTTCCAACCCTTTTTTAACTCCATCTTTATCGTTTCAAAATCCATGATTACGCCTCAAACAGGGATATCCTTCCTCTCGAATATGATCAATGCAGAAACCATGAGTAATGCCGCAATAGCTACAAGAAAACCTATATTGAAGATGCTGATAGATTCGCCATATAGAGCCGCTTCATAATCCCAGTAATTCATTATAGTGTATTTGTTTAGATATCCTAGCGACTCTGACAGGTCTCCCACCATGTTTATCCCGTATTGTACTAGTATAAATACGAATGAAGCGCCTACCGCCTTTCTAGAACTCTCTAGATAAACAGCAGCTAGGATGGATAACGCTATGAGCACCAAAAAGACAGGCCAGGCTAACAATGACGAAAGAATAAGCCGGTAAGTAGATACCGTATGCAATTCTCCGATTGAATGAACAGTGCTCGCAAGTACTACACCGATTATCACCATCAAAGATAATATAAAAAGAGATATGAAAGAGAACTTTTCCAAAAGATAATGTCTTCTCGAAACCGCTTTAGATAATAACATGTCCATCCGGCTTTCCTCGTAATCTTTGCTGATCAAATTCACTGACACGTATCCTACGTAAACAGCGATCAACAACATCCACCAGGTACTCCAGAGAAGCGAGATGAAACCTTTTATATCGCCGTAATCCACTCCCCAGACGTCTTCCAAAGGGCTCGTCCTCTCGAAGCTCGCCTGCACACCTACCAACTCCCTACCGCTCTCTTCCTCCCCTTCTCTTACCGCTACTACCGCAAAATATCTCTCTGGAATCTCACCATCTTCAAGAGGTAAAGAGTAGTCGAATGATGTTTTTTCTATCCCGTCTATCTTATCAAGAGGTACAAGCATACTTTGACTCCTGCTCATGAGAAGCGAATAATTTTCTGCACACCCCATATCACTCCATGATAGGTTGATCGTGACATTTACATCATTTTTGATGACTTCGATATCAACGTTTTCTGCCCCCTCTAATCCCTCATCATAAGCTTCACTGAAAGAGGGGTAAACCGGCATAAACCCTCCTGTTAAAAGAACTACGACTAGTATGAAGATAAGTAAACCTTTCCACCTATTTTTCAACTCTATCAACATGGTTTTTCCTATCTTCATTCATCTCTTCTCCCACGTGAATAATAAGTAAGGAACAAATGCTCTAGATTGAAAGTTCCCAGGGACATGTTGACGACGTTCTGTCTTGAGATCTTTTTGATCACCTCATCTAGATTACTTGTCACTATCATGGTGGCATTCCGACCGTCCATCTCTAAATCCTCGACACCCTCCATGACGAACATATCTAGATCTACATTATTTCCGAACTCGATTTCAAGTTTCTTACCCATCTTTTCTTTCAAAGATTCTATATCCTCCACTACCTGTAATCTAGCGTTCCTGATTATAGCTACCCGGTCACAAACTTCCTCAACCTCAGTTAATATGTGAGAGGACATGAATATCGTCTTTCCTTTGGCTTTTTCCTCTCTGAGAAGTTCATAACATTTCTGCTGCATCAACGGATCTAGACCAGAAGTGGGCTCGTCCATTATTATCAGATCCTGATCTGCCATGAAAGCCTGGACTAGACCGACCTTTTGTTTATTACCCTTTGAAAGATTACCGTATTTCCTGTTCAAGTCGAGCTCTAATCTATCAGCCAACTCCCTCATCTTACTATCATTCGAGACACCACTCTGTGAAAGCAGGTATTTCAGGATAGTCTTGACCTTGAGGTCCGGGTACATGCCGAAGTCCCCCGGCAGATATCCCGTCCTCCGGCGTATCTCCATGGAATCTTTATGTGAATCAAGGCCGAATATCCTCACCTCTCCCTTGCTCTTCCTGAGTAGGTCCAAACACACCCTTATGGTGGTGGTCTTTCCGGCGCCGTTGGGACCCAGAAATCCCATGATCTCTCCCGGGTACACCTTGAGATCCAGGTCCTCTATTCCAACTACATCGCCATAGTACTTCGTCAATCCCCTTATATCTATCACCGCCCTTTTCCTCATGTTACATCCTCCAAGGTTATCATATCTTTCAATTTATCAAAATATTCGTCCCAGAATGAGGAGAGTGCATCATCCTGGACCTCAAAGATAAGTTCGAGAAAATGCGCTTCGGCCTTCAGGTAATCAAACATGCAATGGTATTCCTCCTTAATGTTCCAAAAGACAAACAACCTGCCGTGTAGCCAGAACTCCACCGCATACCTTGGGTATTTAGTTTTGAACACTCCTTCCTTAATACCCTGCTCCACTATAGAGGTCATCAAAGGGGTGAACTCATCCATGGTTCTATCCATGTATTTAGAGAGTAAGAAAGGCTCATCCCTGTTCAAAAAGATCGAAATTAAATAGGGTTTCTCCTTTTTTTTATCGATGGAGTGAAGCATCGTTCTTTTAAACTTCCCCAATGCATCTAAATTTTCAGCCGTAGCTATTCCTCTCAGATCAGACATCAAGTCATCCACTAAACGGTGTACGATAGCATCCATGACGGCTTCTTTGGAATCGAAGTAGTAGTAAAATAGCCCATGGGCCACACCCATTTTTTCAACTATATCTTTTACGGAAGTACTTTCATAACCTTTTTTTGAAAAAAGGATTTCAGCGGCATCTACGAACTCATTTTTCCTCACTTCAGGGTCCTTGACCGTTCTCACCAAGCAGATCACTGACTGACCATCAGTCAATGTGCTATTTAAAATTTTTCACATCTGACATATGTAGGAGTTACGGTCAAATAAGATAAGTTTTACAACCTATATGCTAATTTGGAGTGAGAGTATAGTGGAAGACAAAAATTCTCATCAAAAGTTGTGTCTTTGAATATGCCTAGTTTTAAACCGTCAGTAAAAAGTTGAGGGGACTATCAATATGAAAACAGAATACCATAAAGCACAGGTCTGTTTCCGGTAACCAAACAAATATATATCGTCATACGCATCGGAGAGTATGTTCGAAAAGGTGCTGCTTGCCACGGATTTCTCACCCGCTTACGAACGGCTGATCAAATGTGTATCGGAGTTGAAGGAAATCGGTACTAAGGAGGTGTTGATGACCTGGGTCGTTAATGCACGATCAGCCGGGACATCCGCAGGTGAGTATAGGGAGAATCATTTAAATAAGCTTAAAGAAAAGGGAGATGAGCTTCAGGAAATCGGTTTAAAGGTGTTCTACGAAGCACCGATCGGTTTCCCCTCTCAAGAGATATGTCTAATGGCCCAGGAGAGGGAAGTTGATCTTATAGTCATAGGCTCTCGGGGAGAAAGGACCATACGTGACATGTTCCTTGGAAGCACCACTTCAAACGTGATCCGCATCACCAAGGTACCCACCCTTGTTGAAAAGATAGAGCCGGATCAGGATTCCAGCAGCGAAAGCTACCGCTCTGCCTGCAAACACAAATTCAAATCCCTTCTTTTAGCAACCGACTTTTCGGAAAATGCACAGGAGGCCGAAAGGATGGCAATCAAACTAGCACCTAAGGCAGATAAGATAACCATTTTATCCGTTGCTGAAACCGGGATAAGGGAGAAAACTGGATCCCCGGCGGTACCGAAGGATAAAACGGAATTAGAGCCTATTAGGGAAAAGTTTGCCGAGATATGTGACAACGTAGTTGTCCGTTTTGAAACCGGTGTGGCCTCCGATAACGTAAACCACGTTGCCGAAGAAGAGGATGCCACCCTTATAATCATGGGAAAAAGGGGCAAAGGTGGCATAAAGGAACTTCTACTCGGAAGCACGGCTGAAGCGGTTTCCAGAAGATCGAAAATACCCGTGATGCTAATACCCAAAAAGGAGGAATGATTATTCCTCGAAAGGGTCTAATACCCTTGGTATCTGTTCTTTGATATCCTCCGGTAGAGTACCCCAACCGGAACATAGGAAAGCCAATTCACCGGCCCGGGAAGTGATGTAAGTACCTAATCTAGCGGCATCAAAAGAACCGAGGCCCTTGGCCAGGAGAGCCCCGATCACTCCAGCCAGTGTGTCACCGGTGCCACCCACGGTCATGGTCGGACTGCCGAAATCATTATGTTTACTTCTTTTTCCGTCGGTGATGTAGTCCTCTTTCCCCTTCAAAACTACTGCAGCACCTTTTTCTAGGGCCAATCTATCAACGCCCTCTGTAGACAGATTGTCCTCTCCGGTGATCATTGTCAGCTCCTTTTTATGCGGTGTCAGCACGGCTTCGCCGGCTATGGAGGATTTCCCTACGATCGAAAGGGCGTCGGCATCGATTACCTTTGGTAAGGCTATGTTCTCAGTTAGCCGGCGTATCAATTCTAGGCTGTCCTCATCCTTGCCCATGCCTGGCCCCAATACCACCGCATCGCATTTTTTTGTGAGTTCCAGTAAAATTTCTAGGTGGGCGGGTAAGAGGATCTCTCCTTTTAGAGGATGTACGATGAACTGAGGGTCGTATCCGGCAACGATAGGAGCTATCCGAGATGGAACCGCTATATGTACTAAGTCCGCCCCTGTTCTGTACGCCGCTTGGGCCGCGAGGGACGGAGCGCCTGTATAAGGCCCACCGCCGATGACTAGAAGTCTGCCGTTTTGACCCTTGTGGGCCGATTTTTCAGGAAGAGGATACAACGACAATTCTCCCGGACCGGTGTACCTTACGGCCTTACTGGGCACGCCTATATCCTTTACAATTATTTCTCCACAATTTTCTTTATTCATTCCCTCTTTTATGTCGTGGAAAGTGACGGTGACTTCGGGCTTGACGGCAACATCACTGCCAAGACCGCTGGGTACGTCGATTGACACTACCGGTATTTGTTCCTCGTTTATCCTTTGTATCAAGCTTCTGTAAGGCTCTCTGACCTGACCGGAGATACCGGTTCCCAGAAGACCGTCGACTATTACATATCCCTTCGATCGTTTCCAATCCAGTTTTTGGATCACTCCATATTCAATTTTATCCAGGTTCTCTCGTGCGACCGGGGACCTGACGCCCTTTTTTCCCTTGATTAAGAACACCTTGGACCTGTCTTTAGGCAGGTAACGCGCGGCCACATATCCATCGCCTCCGTTATTACCGGTCCCGCATATGAATAAGAACTTGTAGTCGTTGAATCTGGACTTGAGTTCCTCTGCCAGGGCCTTGCCTGCATTCTCCATCAACTGGAGGGGAGGCACGCCTCTGTATTCTGAATTCCGATCTATTATCGCTACTTCGTTAAAGAGGATCATATTTTCCATATCCATCCGCCGTTTAATATCTGTTTTGGAACATTGGGATGAAGCAATATAGTTATTAACCTCTAAATCAATATATTGTCGATACATGAGGAGTTTTCTATGTCAAAAAAGACCAAAAATGATCGGATAAGAACTTATGTGAAGGGTTTGGACGATAATCTTCAAGGCGGCATACCCCGCAGTAGCATTGTTCTTATAGCCGGTTCACCCGGCACGATGAAGTCAAGTTTAGGCTTCTACATACTCTATAATAATGCAATCAAAAATGATCGTAAAGGCGTATATATATCGTTAGAAGAGAGTCGGGATACATTATTGAAAGGTATGAAGAGCCTAGGTATGGATTTGGAAAATGCCTCGGAGAAAATGTCCATACTGGATATAGGCTTTATCAGAAATCAAATAAAGGAATTTAACAGAGACGGATGGATGGACGTATTCAAGATGTACGTCCGCAATCTCAAAAGGAACATGGATAACGATTTTTTGGTCATAGATTCCTTAGCGGTCCTTGAAACCATGTCAGATATGGAGAACCCTAGGAAAGAACTCTTCGACTTTTTTTCATGGCTTCACAGCCTTGACGTCACTACCTTTTTGATCCACGAGATGCCTTACAACGAGTTGTACTTTTCCGATGCTGGAGAGGGTTTTCTTACAGACGGCATAGTTCATCTAGAGCTTAGAAGGGAAGTGAACAACGTAAACCTGTACATGAGCGTCATGAAGATGAGAAAAACAGATCACTCTCGAGACTACTTCCCACTGCTGTATGCCGACGGATTCGAGCTGATCCGGGGTTAAAAATACGGGCCTACCAGCTGCCATACTATCAGGGCAAATATAGTTAAAGCTAGGACATACACCAGTTGATCCACTATTTTTTTGCTCTTTTTGGTCCGGTATCCCATTTTTTCAAATAATCCGCCGAGTCCGTCTCTGAAAACGAACCCTCCGTCTAAGGGCACCATCGGCAGCGCGTTGAACAGTCCTACCATCAGATTTAACCAGAATATCCAGTAAAGAGAATTAGTCAGTATCCAAAATACGGAAGTGGGTAAGGCACTTATGGGCCCGCTCACCTCATATAGTACTGTTAATTCAGAGGGCATGGGCGAAAGTCCTTGGAAGGGGTATGATATGAAGAATAGGCCGGAATTTATGAAGTTCCCAGCACTTCTGCTGCCTTCAAAAGGTGCCGACATAATATTTGGTATCATCTCGGAATCCCAAACACCCACTCCCATGTAGCTAGTGCCTACTCCCAGATAGCCTTCCCCCTTGTATTCGTCACGTTTTTGATTGGGGTAGTGGTCGGCATATCCTTCGTATTTATCCGCTAGAGTGACATTTTCTACTGTGAATTCTTGATAATCCTCTCCATTTATACGATGATATACAATTGTTACTTCCTGATACGCTTCGGTGTTATCCATGATCTCCTGAAAATTGTCCATGTTTCTGATCTCCCTTCCATTCAGGCTTATCAATACATCTCCTGCTTCCAGGCCGGCTTCATGTGCGGGATAATCCGATAGGGTAGTAGTTACAACTACGCCCGAATATACTAGATATGTTTCTTCATCTCTTTCCTTAACGGTCGTCACATTTACGTATCGACCCGGTTCTAAATCGATAGACATGAAATTGTCGATACTTTCGATACGGTGACCCTCTATCATTGTTATCTGTTCACCCCAGGACAACCCTGCGGTATGCGCCGGGGAGTCGGCCGCTATACCGCTAACTATGACACCGTCTTCCCTTGATGTAACCGCTCCCATGAACACAGAGGTGAAGAGTAAGAAGCATACCAATGCGAGGATCATGTTCGTAGTGGGCCCTACAGAATATATGCGATCGCGCTTCAGCCTCGGCATCTTTTCCATTTCCTCTTCATCCGGCTCTACGAATGCCCCTAACGGAACCACCAAAAATATCAACCCCAGAGTCTTAACTTTTATATCGCCCACTCTTGCCAGTATGCCGTGTGAGAATTCATGTACCACTATGGCCGCCGCGAGTCCTAGAATACCGTACCAAACCGGTATCAGTGGGTTAACACCCGGTATGCCTATTATCAGCCGTGGACTGGGTGCCTGTTCGGCAGGTATTTGAGATGCTAGGTAAGCAGACCACACCACGAGTCCCAGCATGGATATCATGCATATTACGATGATCACTATACCTAGATTACCGTAGATCTCCCAGAATCGTTTTTTCTTAGCGATACGGTCGATTAGCTTTTTCCCTCGTTCGGTTTTCCACATCAACAGCGGCCCTGATAATTCGAGGCTGTACTTTTCCAGAATATCCTTTTTATCGAGGAATGCGAAGATCAGTATGAATCCCATGATCAGCAGCAGTGCGTAAAGTATGCCTGTTAGCATTATTCTCTCTTAACAAGCACCTCTTTATTTAGTTTCTCCTTGTGAGTTATAAGCACCACATCACCATCAACGATGCCGCCGCCGCAAGAATGAACATAGGTAATGCCACTTTCTTTCCCAGCTCTTTATCGTATGAAAAGGAGATTGCTACTTTAAACAGGGAACCTAGAGCCAGGGCTAAAAGAACGGTGGAAGCCGCTGCATAACTGCCAACTATACCTGTTGATTGCAGGACACCCACAGAGGCGGAAACCGATGTGGTGGAGATCAGTCCTGCGAAGGAACTTGCGTATACACCCTGATCACCGAAGAAAGATACGGAAACATGGGAAAGGGAAGATATAAGGATGAAAAGCAGGCCGAATTTAAGGGCGGGTAAAATGGCGAAGGGGTTCTTTACCTTGATATTTACCCTCCCTTGAAATACATCCTTACCCTTGGACTTGTACAGTGCGGACAATGATATACCTGTTAGTATAGCCACCGGCAGTAGCAGTAGACGCGCCAGGTTTGTTCCAGCTATCACGGAAATTATGATTATGTCCTTTATTATCATAGATGTGTTGGTCAGAACTACCCCCTTTTGGGCGGCGGTCCGGAGTACGGGATCTTTAGAACTCCTTTGGGCCAGGGAGGCCGTACACGCTGCGGAATTAACGAAACCCGCTAGGAATGAAGATATCTTTAGCCCCCTAGCGGTGTCTGTGACTTTCATAATGATGAAACTGATAAAAGAAAGAGATGATACGAAGACCACCATGAGCACGGTCTTAAATGGATCGAAAAGCCTCCCGGGACCGATGTATTGATTTACATCCCCCAGCAAGTAAGTCAAGGGTAATAGTACGATGGTTATTGCTACGAACTCAAGAAACCCTTCCATCTCCTTTGAACTTACTATGCCCGATAGTAAACGGGTGTAGCTTTTGACGGATAATATTGAAAGGGTGAGAAATGCTAAAAAGACGGATTCCAAGTACATGCCATTTCCGCAGAGAAAGCCCAGCAAGAAAACTACAACCAGGGACCCGACGGTGGTCATCCCCATCCCCCCCTTTAAAAACTTAAATATCGGTATGGAAAAGATGAGGATCAGTGAAAAAACGAGTAGTACCACATGGGTACCTGTAAAAAATGTCAGGAACCCTATGAAACCTAGGAGCATAAAAACCCACACGGCGGCCGCCGCTTGTTTTCCCTCACCTGCGGCGGCGTACTTTCTCTCAAGGCCTATCAGCAGGCCGATGAAGACCGCAGTAGATAAACCGAGCAGGTACGAGTAATCCATGAGGTATCATACGACGTATCGTGTAAAATCTTTCGGGGAGGAACTATAAAAGGGATTCAAGTATCTTCTCATGTACTTTGAGGTCCCCGTCCGAGTGTAGTACGAACCTCACTCTTCGGACATTTTTAAGCTTATCTAGTTCTCTCACAACCGTATTCAACGCTACCTCTGCAGCCGCATCCACCGGGTAGCCGAAGGCCCCTGTGGAGATCGCAGGGAATGCTACGGATCCTACATCATTTTCATCCGCCAGCCTTAATGCGTTCCTATAGCATTTCGCAAGCAGCTCGTCCTCGGGCTTATCTTTCCCGTAAATCGGCCCAAGACAGTGGATAACATGATCATTAGGTAGCTCATGGCCGCTGGTGATCACCGCCTCACCAGGGGATATCGGAGCCAGAGGTTCACATTCCCTTTCCAGGTCGGGACCCGCCTTTGTGTGTATCGCCCCGGCAACACCGCCTCCCATACGCAGCCGGGCGTTGGCGGCATTCACCACGGTATCACAGTCTGACTGGGATGCGATATCACCCTTGACCAATTCTATGATCTTATTGGATAATTTTTTCTTCATCGTATCACTTTAAGGCAGCGATCCCAAGGTAATAAATTCTATCTCCCGGAAAAAGCGCTCGGTACGCAAATTATAAATAGAACCTCAATCATCTTTACAACATAAACATTACAATATGTGGTTGTATAGTGAAAAGAGAGTGATATAGTGGCGAAAAAGGAAAGAATTTTGAAAGTTTCGGAAGCAAAATCGTCCGACGTGGGAAGGGGATTGGCCCGTATAGACCCAGAAGTCAAAGAAAAGCTCGGACTCCAGAGTGGTGATATCATCATGATCATCGGAGATAAAGAGACAGCGGCAAAGTTATGGGCCGGTGATGAACAGGACCGGAACACCGGTGTAATAAGGATAGACGGACCCACTAGAAGAAACGCAGGAGTCAAAATAGACGAGAAGGTGGGTATCGAGAAGGTCAGTGCTAAGACGGCAAAAAAGGTGACCTTCGCTCCAACTCAGCCCCTACGCTTGATGGGTGGTGAGGATTATCTCCGTAAACAGGTTCTTAGGCACAGACCTATCACCAAAGGGGATTCCATCTCATTGAATGTCATGGGTAAAAAGATAGACTTGGTGGTCAAGTCTTTCTCCCCTTCGGCAAAAGCGGTCATAATAACTCCCGAAACCAACGTAGATATATCCGAAAAGCCGGTGAGCAGGGAAGAAGTGGCCAGAGTACCAAGGGTGTCCTACGAGGACATAGGTGGGCTGGAAAAGGAGATAGGGAAAGTACGAGAGATGGTGGAACTCCCCCTACGGCACCCCGAACTCTTCGATAAGGTAGGTGTTGAAGCACCAAAAGGTGTACTTTTACACGGTCCGCCAGGTACCGGAAAGACCCTTATGGCCAAAGCCGTAGCAAGCGAAACTGATGCAAACTTCTACAACATAGGCGGCCCGGAGATCATGTCCAAGTTCTACGGAGAGAGCGAGGAGCGATTGAGGCAGATATTCGAGGAGGCTGAGGAGAATCAACCCTCCATAGTGTTCATCGATGAACTGGACTCCATCGCACCTAAAAGAGACGAGGTTACAGGAGAAACCGAGAGGCGGATAGTGGCTCAGCTGCTCTCGCTCATGGACGGTCTAGAGGCCCGGGGCAAGGTGATAGTCATAGGCGCCACCAACAGGGCTCACGCCCTTGACCCTGCTTTGCGAAGGCCCGGACGCTTCGACCGTGAGATAGAGATAGGCATGCCAGACCGGTATGAGCGTGAGGAGATCCTTGAGATACATACCAGGGGGATGCCTCTGGCTGAAGATGTGGAACTGGAAAGGATGGCCACCCTGACCCACGGATACGTTGGTGCGGATTTGGAAGCCCTTGCCAAAGAAGCGGCCATGCTGGCGCTCAGAGAGATACTTCCGAACATCGATCTAGACCTAGAGCAGATACCTTCGGAGATGCTGGATAAATTGAAGGTGAAGCTGGACCACTTCAAACAAGCACTCAGAGAGATGGAGCCTTCGGCCATGAGGGAGGTAGTCATCGAGACCCCGGACGTCACCTGGGACGATGTAGGCGGTCTTGAGGAGGCAAAACAAGAACTGGTAGAGGCGGTTGAATGGCCTCTAAAGTACGAAAATATATTCAAACACATGGGTGCCGAGGTGCCAAAGGGTATACTGCTCTACGGACCGCCGGGAACCGGTAAGACATTACTTGCCAAGGCGGTGGCCAAGGAAAGCGAGGCAAATTTCATCTCGGTGAAAGGACCACAGTTCTTCTCCAAGTGGGTAGGGGAGAGTGAGAAAGCGGTGAGAGAGACTTTCAGAAAAGCCAGGCAGGCCGCTCCTACCATCATATTCTTCGATGAGATAGACGCTTTAGTGCCTCGCAGAGGCAGCAATGCGGATTCCAACGTATCCGAAAGGGTGATATCTCAAATATTAACGGAGTTGGACGGTCTAGAACCTCTCCACGACGTGGTGGTTATGGGCGCAACGAACCGCATAGACATAATCGATCCTGCACTGCTCAGACCTGGAAGGTTCGATAGGCAGGTATCTATTGAGATGCCGGATACGGACACGCGAAGAAAGATATTTAAGGTACATACAAGGGAAAAGCCCATAGGAGAGGATGTAGATCTGGATAAACTAGTACGGCATACGGAAGGTATGTCCGGCGCCGATATCGCATCCGTCTGCAACGAGGGGGTGATGCTTGCCATAAGGGAGTACATCGTCCAGGGCGGAGATATGGAGGGTGAGAAGATAAAGGAGATAAAGGTCCATCAGAAACACATGGATGAGGCCTTGGACAAGGTAAAGCGCAAGGAGAAAGGGGAATGTAAAAAAGGTCCGAAGGGTTACCAGTGATCTCTAAACGATCTCCAAGATCGACAGTATCCGGTGGGCGATGACCACTATAAAGAACAGAACTCCTACGTATATCATTATGTCCATCCGATCTCCCACCGATGGTTTTGCGTACGAGGTGGAGAGTTCCCTGCATATAAGCAAACCGATAAGGAGTAGGATACCGTACAGCTCAAAATTGGTGGGTCCTACAAGTATAAATGCAAGTACGCTCCAGAAAGCCATGGAACCAGCCAGTATCTGAGAAAATGTCATCCAATTTCCTCCATCTCATATGTGATGTGCTCTCCTTCTTTACTGAACTCCACCAGCTTTAAAGGAGTGTTTAGATACTGTGCGGCAGTGGTCAGGTAAGCACTGCAAAGGGGACATCCCGTACGAGTGCACACCGCCTCATTATTCTCCCTCAATGAGTTACAGTGATCCTGGTATGTACCGTGGGTGATCCTTACTTTTACATTTCCGTCCTCTTCCCTCAAACTGTAGGATTTCGCCAGTCCCAGCCCATGGGTAAGTATCCCCATGACTTCCCTAGCACCTTCGATTCCATCGACCGGGGTCTCAAGGTTCTTTTCCGCGAGTTTCATCAGATGATGGCCGGGAGGCGTTAGGGCGATACCGATCCGTCCACCGGCGGATGATACGATGACCATATCATCTTGAATATCGGGCAGTTCCTGGAATTCATCCACCGGGACGTATGTTTTTCCCTCACTGAGAACTTCTCCCGGTGGTACCTGGACCATATCTCCGGTGATGCCAAGATCATCCAGCAGCTCGTCCATCGTATCCACATCCGATCTCATGGCCGATATGCTGACGTCCTCGTCAACTGTTCCTCCGGTCATAACCATGATGGTGAATATGCCGATAAAAATAGAGCCGATACCGGCGTTTATGTGTGCGGTCAACAGGATAAGATATATCCCTATCACTATGAAAGCCGCACCGAATATTGTGGATGTGATATCTGGGAATAGCCGCTGGATTCGCTTCATATCTGTCGGTTGTAAGTGGAAAAGATAAATAAAAGTATCGCAAAGTTTTTTAACATCGCTTATACATCTGTCCGTTGGATGCTGAAACGATACGGTGCAGTTATGGTGTGCACGCTGATGCTTACATTTCCCCTCCTATATCCATCGGTCTTGGGTGCCCATGAAGACTTCGACGAGGCAGAAGAAGACATAGACGCACTTCTCTCGGCGCTTCGGATAGTTCATATCAATATGGTGGACGCTCTCAACTCCACCGTATCGGTCGACTACACCTTTGATGCTGAGAGAATGGAATTCAATTATACTGAAGGACCACTGAAGGACGCTCAAGAAAGGTCCTACCAAGCTTTCCAAGGAACCGACCCCGCCAGGCAGATAATAGATGATATAGAGGGCGAGGTGCCGAGTTATGTATATCTTCACGAACTTTATCTGCCCTATTACAACACCTCCCATACACTCAACGGATTTTCTCAGGAGCACATAGGAGTGCTGCTTAACATATCTTCAGCAGTGGATCTATACGCCGAATCCAACGGTACTGACTACACGTTGATGAGCCAGGGCCTGCAGTCTATCGAGGATGCTCTTCTTAATCTTCAGAAAATGGAGGATCATCATATGTCTCTTTCAGTTCAGATAGGGAACCTGAATCGAACGGTCATGAATCCCGCCGCCATGGAAGATCTAACCCAGGAACTTCCTGTCTTGATCCAAAGATACCGAGATCTCATCGACCAGATACTCGCATCGTATGAACACGTTCCTCCATACCTGAGCCTCAACGTGCCGGAAAGCGTACATCCCAGCGAAACCTTTACCTGCAGTGGATTTTATTGGAATAGGAGTTTTATCGCCGGGGAGGAAATATCCATCATTGTTCAAGGCATCGGTAATTTTACAGTGGATACAGACAAAGATGGTCATTATTCTATGGATGTAAAAGTCCCCTGGGATATGCTGGGTGTGATAGGATTGAACGCTTCTACTTCCCAGGGCATGTGGGTGGAAGCGAACATCACGGTGGAAAAGTACGATACAGAGATCGTAGTTACGGCTGACAAGCTTGCTTATTATCGGGAAGATATAACGATCGAAGGACGCTTCAGGACTGAAGCCACTGTGGATCTTTCCTTGATACGGTTGAATGCATCGCATATCGGTGATTTTACTCCGGGACCCTCTGGTCAGATATCGTTGGAGTACAACTCATCTGATTTTCGATGGGGAGACAATCAGATCGAGGTGAAATTCTCCGGTAACGATACATTGAAACCCAGTTCCGCAGAGGCACGGTTCGAAATCAGTGTCCCTACTGTTTTGCTCCTCGACGGAGTTGTCCAAGAGAAAAACGTTTCATTTAATGGAACACTGTACAACGAAACCCATGGAACTGGCTTACCGGGAGAAAGGATTTATCTGTATCTCGATGACTATTCTGTAAGCGATTCCGCCACCGATTCAAATGGTAATTACAGCTTCAACCTGACTATAGATGATATATCCCCGGGACACTACACGGTAACCACGAGATATTATGGAAGTGATATATATCGACATACCACCTCCTCTCCATTCTACCTTCTTGTTACCGATGATTCTGTGTACATAAGCCCCACGCCAATAGAGAACGGTGAACCAAACGGTGATGAACCAAACGGTGACGACCCAAACGGTGATGACGACCATCTGTTATCAGTATTGGATCACGACATGTTGATACTGTTTTTAGTAGCGTTCATGCTTTTGCTTATCACCGTGTTTTATTTAAAGAACAAGAAAGAGGAGGATAAAGAAGAACCCGTTGAAACTGCGACTCCGAAAAAGCGTAAAGTCGAATTAACTAAGAAGAGTAAAGATGTGGAGATCATAGAAACGGAAGATGTTTTGGAATCCTACGGTGAATTCGTTTATGAGATAGATTCCAGAGATATAATCAGGTTGTCCCCTGGAAAAACTCACCGGGAAATACAAGAGGACATGATACGGCTTTACGGACTGAGAGATCACTTTGAAACCGTGACCGGTATATTCGAGAAAATTTCTTTCACAGATATAAGCGCGGATAGGGAAGACATCAAGCGATACCGCCGCTCGATGGAAAAGATTTGGGGGGTCTGTTTCTCATGAAGGAAAATGTTAAGCGGTTCGTATTCTACATATCCGTTATCTCCGTGATCGCACTGATCTTTTTCCTCTCGATGTTCGCACCCATGGTTTCCACCAGTGCCGATTTCAGTATTTACAACACTGGCTGGAACGGATGTAGTTCATTGGCTGTAAGAACATATGAAACAGGTAACTTCGTACCCAACCTAGAGCTGGCAGATGGTGACGAGATTGAGGTGGTCCAGAGAGACCTCACATCCTACCGTGTAGAGCCGACCAACACATCCATAGTATTCATAGGGCCCGATAAGTCCTTTGGCGGGGATGAAATCTCCTACATTCATTCCTTCCTGATGAGCGGCGGCATGGTTCTATTGGCCGATGACTTCGGCACGGGCAATACACTGCTGCAGGGATTAAACACCACCTCCTCTTTCCGCACCGAACCGCTCATGGACCTCTCCTTCGAAAAAAGCCCTCACTTCCCGGTGATATTTGATATCGCACCACATCCATTGACTGAAGGAGTGGAAATGCTGATGCTAAATCACCCCACCGCTTTAAGGCTTGATCCAAATGCTACGTCTGTATTCAACAGCAGTTCCGCCTCCTGGCTGAAGGACGGACCTCAGGGCCGGCAACACATCCTCAGTATAGAAAATTATGGAGAAGGTGAATTGATACTGCTATCAGACCCCAGTTTGCTGATAAACTCCATGCTGGATAAGAGGGACAATCGACAGTTGATAGTCAACATGATAGATCATCTAACCGAGGAGCGCGCCAGGGTCATATTCGACGAGAGTCACAGGAGTATGAACATATTATACAGTATGGTATACAACTACAGCCCTCCGTCGGAAACGACGATCTTTCTCTTGATGGGCGTGGGTTTTGCAGCTAGTACGGTTGCCGTTTTATACATGGACTGGAGAAAGCTGCTTCTTTTTCCGATGCGGTTATTTAGAAAAGAAGAACGGCAGGATGTGGTGGAAAAAGTATTAAAAGAAAATCCCGATTGGGATGAACGGAAGCTTAGGATAATTTACAAAAGGTTTTCAAATGAAAGCGAATAATTACGGAAAAAAATTCAAAGCCATCAAATCGGAGATCGGCAGGGTGGTAGTGGGTTACGAAGAAGTGGTAGACGACTTCCTTGTATGCCTGATGACCGGCGGCCATCTTCTACTGGAAGGTGTACCTGGCATAGCTAAGACCACCTTGATAAAGGAATTCACCAAGGTGATCGGGATGGACTACAAACGTATACAGTTCACCCAGGACATGCTTCCAGCGGACATAACTGGCCATTACTTCTACGACAGTAAATCCGGTAAATTCGAATTAAGGAAAGGCCCTGTGTTCACCCACGTGCTCATGGCCGACGAGATAAACCGTGCACCGCCAAAGACCCAATCCGCTTTGATCGAGGCTATGCAGGAGAGACAGGTGACCATCGAGGGTAACACCATCCATCTCAATGATCCCTTTTTTGTTGTGGCAACCCGTAACCCTATAGAGACGGAAGGAGTGTACCCTCTACCCGAAGCCCAGTTAGATAGGTTCATGATCAAGTCCGACATGAGGTATCTGTCCCCGGAAGCCGAACTTGACCTTTTAGAGTTAAAGAACAAGGACGATGGAAAAAAGGTGAGGAGTATGGGTGGAGCACTTCGGGACAATCTCTATGGACTCCACCGCACCGTTTATGTATCTTCGGACATACTCAAGTACATACGGGACATAGTTTTAGAGACGAGGATGGTAGAGGAGCTAAGCCTGGGGGCTAGTCCCAGGGCCGCAGAGCAGCTTCTCTATGCTTCCAAGGCATATGCATTACTGAAAGGCCGTAGATACGTCATACCTGACGATGTGAAGAACATATGCAAAAAAGTCGTCCCACACCGATTGATACTCACGGTGGATGCGGAGCTGGAGAATGTAAGCAAATTAGAAGTTTTAACTAATATATTGGAAGAAAAGGTCGAGGCGCCCAAGGGCAAGTTCAAGTCTTGAAGGGTATGAGATCGTATACGAGGTATATAAGCGCGGCGCAGCCCGATAGTACCAAGGCCTGGGGGCCCTGATTTCCTGATACTAAAAGATATTCTTGCAGACCACCGTATACCACGATCGAATAGAATATTACCGGCACTGATGCAAAATAACTTACAGAAACCGCCGTAGTGATTTTGTTAGTGAAAAATTCATCAGAAAGCACCACCGACCAGTAGATCATAAGTGGTATTATGAACACAGCTACGTAAAATAACAGGGGGTAGAATTCATCCAGTCCTACGGTACCTATGGAATGCGGTAAAAGTATGGAAACTAAGATCAATCCTGGAAAAGCTGCAGCACGTTTTTCCAAATAAACTGCGATCGATACGCTCAACAAGGCGGCGACCGCCGCGGTTATGATCAACCAATTTGTTGTAAGGCTTAAGATGACAAAGGTAAGCAGGATCCCCAAGAGGTGCACACTTGGCTTACGGACCTTCATCTTCCCTCCTCCAGTATCCTAAGGCCCTCTTTTCCCGGATGCATTTCGAAGACCTTTGCGCCGGTCTTGTATAGCATTCGTATCATCGCTTCCAGCCGCAGATAATCTTGGTAAACCATCTTTAATATGTTTTCATCATCTCCATGGGCCTCGTACCATGGTGAGAAGGGGATGATCACCCATACGCTGTGTTTCATGGCCTTCAGTTTTTCCACTGATTTTATAGTTAGTTCCGGACGGGTTTCCATATCGGTTATGAATATAGCAAGAGAGCGTTTATGAACACTTTTATTAAGATTTTTGATCCCCCGCACCAGCCCCCCTATCCCTTTGGAAGATCTTCCATACCGTAGTTTACTCACGTTCTCCACGAATTGACGCTCCGCATCTCTCAGGTTATGGATGGTTACGTTTTCCTTGTACCTTAAATTGTTGTATGGTATCGAGGGTTTAGGCGGCGGGATATCGACGATGGCTTTGTACATGCGGTTAAAGGTAGCACGTTTTTGTTCCGGCTTTTGATAAAATAATACGTCTCGGTGATCATAAACGGTCAAACCGATATCGTGACCTGAGAGTTCCAGTTCCTTTAGAAGCTCGATGGTAAGAAAGGTGACGTGATTATGCTTTTTCTTTCCCCTCCTCATGGATGGAGACATATCCAGGAACAGACAGCATTCCAGTAAAGTCACCTTTTCGTACTCCTTTGTCATCAATTTGCCGAACTTTGAAACCGATTTCCAGTGTATATCTCTCCATCGATCCCCTGGATGATATTCCCTGATCTCCTCCAGCTCCCCGGAGGTAGTGGTAAATCTTCGGATATCCCTCACCAGCTCTTCCAAGTGCACCCTATGGGCGTATGCCTTCGCGTGTCTGATGGCTTCCTTTGAAGGATAAACTATCATATTTACCTCTGCCGGGTGATTGAACTCCGTACGGTAGAGTCCCATGGGATCGTATAAAGTCCCGTTTAAAGCACCCACCTTCGTTTTACCGGGAGTTGTGGGATGGAGTGTATATTCAAAGAGGGCTTTTGATTTAACCAGTTGATCGAATCGGCGTCCGTCCTTGTTTTCTAGATCGTCATCCGGGTCCAAAGATAACCTTAACGGGCCTGGGGATTCAAGGCTGTGGGTGATGTTGATCCCTTCATCAACGTAGGCTATATCCTGCTTTACAACGGTATCTACATCTATGCGTGATTTCTCTTTTATCAGGTAGGTGCGAGAGTAAAGAAAAAGAGATAACAGACCGGCTCCCATCATTGCCATGAATGGGTTCTGCAAAAAGTAAGCCCCTATGAAAAGGTATACCGGTACCAGCAGGAGTACCCTCCCCCTTTTGGTTAGCTGCATAGAAGACATATCAACCCTCCTCTGTCACCGTTACCCACAGATGAAGGTTTCTGTATGGCTCCGTATCATCGAGAGTGAACTCCTCTGTTCTGAAAAGCAAGAATTGCACCATGTATAGACCAGGCTCTTCTAGGGTATAGTTAAGGTGTTTGGTGAATTTTTCTTCGTGGCTCAGTGTAAAACCGGTGAAATACGTGGTTGAAGGTGACAGGGTCATGTTGTAATCTTCGGGTATCTCTTCATCCGTCATATTTTGAGAGTCGAAGAAAATTTCTAGTCCTGTTTCGATATCTCCTTCATCTTCTAAATCCTGGTGAGACTCATAATTGGTGGATGCTGCTCTTATAACCATATGGTAATCCATGTCTCGGTGTTCCCGATTTACAGTTCCCAGTATTACGTGTCCCGACTGATTGATTGATAAAGAGGTAGGATAATCATCCGCCATACCTCCTGGTCCTAGAACATAAAAGTCCGTGAACCTCTCACCGGTTCTCGGGGTTGTGATGATGTACGCGGCCAGGACAACGGATGATATAAGCAGTACTACGGTGCCCACGGCCAGGAGTTTGTCGATGGTATCGTATTCGCTCCAATTCGGCTGCTCTATATTGATATTCACGTCGAAACGTTCTTCCTGTGGGATCGATATTCTGCGCAGGTAGGAAAGTGCACACAGACACAGTATGAGAACAGATAAAGAGGTGAGTATGGACGTGAGAGTTATATTCCAAACATAGTTCAACAATAGGCCGACTAGCGGGGTGAGAGCGATACTCAAACCGAATGAAAGGGCTAACCTCTCCACGTGGTCCAGGCCTTGTTCTTCGGGAAAGAGGGATGATATAAGGGCATAACCGGGGAAAAAAAGAAGGAACGGCAGGCCCAGTACCGGACGAAGTACCGAATCCGGTGCGAACACAATTATAGGTATGAGTATCCCGGTAAGCAGCACAACGACCAGTAGGTCCCATGGTTTTTCGTCAGTATGTATCTCCAATCTCAGACACCTTTGGACATCATTTTGTTCACCGTATAAATCCTTTCCGACACATCAACCTTCCTCCGAGTAAACGGATTCGCACTGAACGTAGGCCGACCCCTTTTTCAAAGCGATCTCCGCCTTCTGCAGCTCCCTGCCGAGGTAGGCGGCGTGGTCCAACCGAGAGACTAGTTTCTTGTTAACGATGGTATCACAGATAGCCTTTGCCTCGGTCCCTTTGATCACGGTGGTCAACCTACCTGTCTCCACCTGAAATCTACCGCTTTTTTTTACGTTCTGGTAGTGCTCCACGAATATGTACTCGTCCTTTAAAAAGATGACAAAAAAGCCCTTTGGATCGAACACCATCTCTTCATCTTTCCTTGCCTTAATCACATCAACCTCTTTCATTAAGCACCATCTCTCTTGCTTTTACCATATTTATCAGCTTATTTCGAGCCACTTCTTCGGGTAGATTCCTCAACCCACAGTCGGGATCTATCATGGAAGCCGGACCGAAGGTGTCCAAGACCTTCTGAATCCTTTCTACAATTACATCTACCTTTTCCACGTGGGGTTCGGTACTGACGACGCCGACGGCAAAGCGCTGGCTGAATCCCATATCTCCATAGATACCATACAATGAGGGATAATCGGTGAACTCGTGGTCCAATATATCCACATCATACTCCACTAGTTCCCGGGCGATGTTGCCCACGTCACCACACACATGGAGGGCGGTTTTTACCTTAACATCTAACACGTTCTCAACGGCTTCTTTTACGGAATCGTGGTAATCCATGGACAAAAAAGGTTCATCGACCTGTATGAAATCACATATACCGGATAATACCCTTGCTTCTTTGTGCAGCGCATCGGCGATATCAAACATGCATTCCTCTTTCGATCCATAATAAAGGTCTTTAACCGAGTTCGCCATGGTCCACGGGCCTGTGATTATGCCCTTTAATTTAACGCCCTGAGGGAGTAATTTTTTTACCCGCTCCTGATCCTCTGCGGTTATGGGTCCTTTATAACATATTTTAGATATGATCTCCACGCGTTCCTTGATACGAAACCCCCTAAGCCCCCTGGCAAAGATGGATATCATGTCCCCCCTTGTTTGGCCGTCGGAAACGAGTTTCACACCGGACTCGACCTGGGCTTTCACCGCCTGTTCCATGCTCTTTAAAAACGGGTCCTTTCCGGCATGATACGCCCTCTCCAGAAAACTTGGTTCAAGCTTTGAAGGATAACTGCCGACTACCGTGGTGGTTAGGTCCATGTTCAGGGATATGGCAACATACTAAAAAAGGTTATAGTTTGTTAAAGGGATGGTCTTCAGGGACCTCTATACCAAAGTAGGTCTCCGCCCCCTCACCTATCAAACGGTCTATCATGGCAACCATGGGAAGTTGATGTCTAGCGTTCTCTATGGGGCCGTAGTATATGAAGTCCGCACCGAATATCATAGGTGGTACGTCTACAGCGGCATCGAGTATGGGCATAACCTCTTCTTTCCTCCTGTATTTACTGAGCCAGTTCCATGCCTCCACCGCATTGTGCATTGCACAACCCGTAGGCAGGCCGAATTCACTTTTAAAGACTGGTATCGCCCTTAAAGACTCACTGGTCCCTTCGCCGAAGGGTGTGACCGCGGTATCCAGGAGCTTGTATTCTATCATATCCGACATTTCAAGCATCCCTTGAGGGATGAGCTTGCTTCCGCCCTTTATCATGTTCAGCCTTCCTTGGGTACTGTTATCCTGTGGGTCGTAGGCCAAAAGGATCGCCCCTAGGGGGGTACACCTTTGGATCACTTTTAGTTCTTCTTCAGTTATACCCAAGTTGATACTGTTGTAAATGGTACGATCTAGCGAACCGACCTGCTCAAGATATTCCAGCAGTTGCATCCTTACCGTTGATTCAGGTACATCGAATGATATCATACCATCGAAGGCCTCCAGTATGAAATTCACCTTCCACTCAATTTCCTCTTGGTCGTATATGAATATATCAACCAGGGTCTGTACCGCCAGTTCGTCTGCCATATCCCGCTGTGTGTTTATCAATCCCTCCGCATCACCTAAGGCCTTCTTCGGTTCCTGGAACTGGCCTTCGTAGAATATAGAGCCCACTGCCAGTGTAGCATTTTCTCCGGGCTGTCCTCCTACTCTAAGGTCTCCTAACTCAAGGGTTGTCTGTTCCTTGGCAAAGGTGAACATTCATTTAACCTCCACAGAAACTACGTCTCCCCAGGGTGTGATATCCAAAGACGCATGGAGGGCGAGTGTGCAGTACTCCATGGAGGCCGTCTGTTCCTTGAATTTTATGGCGATATAAGGTTCGCCGAAGCATTCCGGATTCTTTTTAACCAGTTCGTCTACCTTTTCCTGGATCCTTCCAGTATCTGTATCATCTATCATATCTACTGCCTCTACCTGCTCTCGGAATCGCTGGATCGCCTCCGGATCCAGGTTTTCGATGTAAGGTACCGCACCCGGAGCCTTGATTATCCGCCCATCTTCATCTATTCCGTTCTCCGCCAGGCACAAAAAACTTTTTCCGGATCTGTGTCCCCTTATTTCCTTTCCACAGATGATGAGATACCGTATGTTTGGATTGGATATCACATTTGCCACCACCTTCTCTATCCCTAGATTTTCTGTTTTCATGGGCCCCCATATGGCGGCATTTTCAAAGGTATATTTTTGACCTAATGTGACCACCGCCACCGGCGATCCAGGATCGCCTTCTTTGTAATCACCGGACCACGGGTACATATTCATTTCATCCCCCTGATGATTCCAGCCACCATCTCCTCGGAACGCATGGGGATTATATGTGCACCTATCTTGGTCTTCAGCCCTCTCTCTTTGACCCCTTCCTTGATATCTTGATACATATCCCGTACGAATTTTATTGATTCCGCTGAAAAATCTTTTGCATCCATCAACCTGGACTGCACACTATCTGGAATATTTACCTGAGGAACGGTATCCGAGAGGAATTTCATTTCATCGGGGGATGAGAAGGGGGCGGTGCTGACCAATACGGGCGGATGGCGCTCCGCCGTATTTTCTATATCCTCGATGATGGAGATCACTTCCTTTGAATCGTAGGTTATCTGTGTCTGGAAGAAATCCACACCGGCGGTGATTTTTTTAGCGGCGTACCTGTACTCCTGGTTACGGTGGGGCAGCATGACTCCGCCTACTGTGAAATTAGTCGGTCTTTCAAGCTCTTCTAGATCGGTGAGGTATCTGTTCCTCAACCGTGATTGGCGTGTGGATAACTCGGGCATCAACTTGCCTTTGTTGAGATGATCTTTGATCCCAGTTATCAGTTCCAAAGAGTTTATGGACTCCGGTTTATCCTCGGCGGGATAATCTCCTACCGCTAGGTCGCCAGTCATGGCTAGTATGTTCCGTATACCCAGACTGTCAGCCCCCAAAAGCCATTTTTGCAACCCGCTGAGGGTGGCGTCACGGCAGGTAAGATGAGCGATCGTCTCTATTCCCAGTTTGTCCTTGAGAAAGTATGCATAGGGTGCCGGGTCGATGCGGACTTTACCCACCGGATTGTTGCAAACGTTGATGGCCGAGATGCGATCCAAAAACTCATATCGTGAAATTTTTTTCACATAATCTTCTACATTCCCACCCCTAGGTGACGGAACCTCGTAGGTCATTGGGAATTCTTCTTTGTTTAACCTTTCAAGAATATCGTTCATACCGGTTTAATCGACGGGAGAGTATTTAACTATTGTGGATTTTCAATTAAAAACCGAGGCGGCAATCCAAAAAATCTTTATTATTGGCACAGCATAGATGCATCTATGGCAAACTCGAAACCCTCCGATGACCCGGATTCATGCGAGCATGACAGCAGAGGTAACGATTGGCTGCCCATTTTAAAGAACCGTGAAAAAGATGTTCTAGCGCTTCACCCCTACTGTGAACGCTGTGGGTTGGTGCGTAACATAGGGCCGGATAGGGCCAAAAAATTTGGATACTATGTGGAAGTACTCTCGGAAATTGAAAGGTTTTTGAAGCATGAAAGTAAAAAAGGAGGGCGCTGTAAACTAACAGAAAGCCAGAAAAGACTCGTGGTAAAAAAAATGGAGGAAGATGAAGTTTTCAACGACCTTTACGGGACACCGTCCTCCGCCCAGGAAGACCGATTTGTGGAGATCCTTCTGGAATGCCGATCGGATCTGAAAAGATGCGAGATAGAGTATTATCTCGAAGGGCGGATTTGATAAAAGGGTGCTTTTGATGTCCTCTGTCTCCATAATCATCCCGACCTTAAATGAGTGTGAAGGTATAGAGGACGTACTTCGCAGGATTCCTCATAACACTTTGCAAAGTATGGGGTACGGTGTGGAAGTGCTTGTTGTAGATGGTGGTTCCACCGACGGGACCTTAGACAAGGTTCAAGAGGCAGATCTATGCAGACAACACGGGGGAAAGGCTGAGGCGGTCAGGCGTGGAGTCAAAGAAACCAAAGGTGAATTCGTTTTTTTGATAGACGGTGACGGTTCTTATCCGCCGGAGGCGATACCAGATATGGTAAAATTCCTTGAAAGGGGTAACAGCATGGTACTTGCATCCCGGTTCAAAGGAAAGATCGAAAAAGGTTCTATGAGCCTCCTCAACAAGATCGGCAATCGCATGCTCACGTGGTTAGCTAACCGACTTTATCCAGAAAATATAACCGACCTCTGTACCGGATTGAGAGGGATGAACAGATACGACCTCGAATGTATACCCGGCACCGGCTTTCAAGTGGAGGCAGGGATACATACGGTGATGGCCGGTAAGGGTATCGCCGAGGTTGGTATAATATATAAACCCCGTAAAGGCACCTCGAAGTTGAGTACTATCGACGGTTTTAAAATAGCCGGTTTTCTTCTTTCTAAAAAAATACGCCGACGGTAGTGTCTTTCGCTATAATACCGAACCGGACTTGTTAGAATTATATATATAGTACTGACCTCTTATACAACTTACTTGAGGCGGTATAATATGAAAAAATTAAGCCTAGAAAAATATGGGGCTTCTATTTTGATCGGTGTGCTAATCGTGATGTCCTTTGTACCCTTTTTATCCGGTACGGAGGTAGTTGGGAGCACACAGCTAGAGAGTCGTGAACGACCTTTTCCAATGGTAACTTATGGCGAGCCGGTGGAAGTGGAATACGGTGCCAAAAGAAACGTAAATACGATAAGCTACAACATAAACGGTTTCGATGCGGTGAACGTAGATATAGATGAAGAAGAGTATTATAAAATAAATCTTGCCGGGGAGTCGAACTTGATGGTTAAGGGCGAGCCGGGACTGCCGGTCATCACTAGAAGCACGATAATTCCGGACCATGGAACCATGGGTGTACGGGTGGTGGATACGGATCATGTGGAGTACCACTCCATTTCCGTGGCACCATCCAAGGGCAACCTTTATCGAACGGAGGATCCGGATCCCGGTGCCGTACCCTACGAGTTCGGAGATGTGTATCACCAGGACGAATGGTATCCTCCTGAGATTGCATCTCTGAGAGAACCCTACATACTCCGTGATTTCAGAGGACAGGTCATTGAGCTTACCCCCTTCCAGTATAACCCAACCAAGAATCTATTGAGAGTATTCACCCAGGTGGAGCTTGAAATTTATACCGCCGATGTAGGGGGGGTTAACGTATTTAGCCGCACCGAGCCTCTGGATACTGTGCAGAGAGACTTCGCCATGATATACGAAAGGCGTTTCATCAACTACGAGGAAACTCTTAACAAACAGAGATACACACCTGTGGAGGAGGAGGGAAACATGCTGGTTATAAGCCACGATGATTTTTCTAGCGAGATGTCCTCTTTTGTTGATTGGAAGAATTCAATAGGACTATCTACGGAAATTGTTACCTTATCGGAAACGGGCTCTACTAGTGGGGAAATAAACAGTTATATAGAAAACTATTACAACACAAACGGATTAACCTATGTTTTACTTGTAGGGGATGAGAACCATATACCTACACTTACTTATAGCAGTCAATATTCTGACCCGAGCTACTCATTTATAGTGGGTAGCGACCAATATCCCGATATCTTCGTAGGCAGATTTTCAGCGGATAGTATCGCACATGTACAAACCATGGCAGAACGTTCAATATACTATGAACAAAATTCGGGTCAAGATTGGCGAGCAAAGGCAACAGGTATAGCATCAAGTGAAGGATCAAGCCCTTCCGATTGGGAGCACATGCGGATGCTTCGAGATCGCCTTTACAACTATGGCTATACTTGGGTTGATGAGTTCTATGACGGCTCCCAGGGTGGAGACGATGCGACAGGAGACCCCACGGCGACGATGGTTTCCAATGCTTTTAACGAAGGGAGACACCTCGCCAATTACTGTGGCCATGGTAGTGAAACATATATAGCAACAAGTGGCTTTTCCAGAACAAGTATCAATGGTTTAACAAATTCAAATGAACTAGCTTTTTTTATTCTGGTCGCATGTCAAGTCGGTAGTTTTGACGTCGGTGAATGTTTTACTGAAGCATGGACAAGAGCAACTTACAATGGACAGCCCACGGGCGGAGTAGCAGCTTTTGGGTCCACAAAAAACCAAGCATGGGTACCGCCAATGAGTGCACAGGACGAAATGATGCATCTTTACACGGAGACTTATCCCAATAACATAAAAACTACAACAGGTGGTATCGCATTTAATGGCTGTATGTATATGAACGATGTTCATGGAAGTGCGGGATATGATGAAACCGCAACATGGCATCTGTTTGGTGATCCGTCTTTGATAATAACAGGAGATATCGACGTTGGTGAACCACCGGAAATCACTGTTACCAGACCGGACGGCGGCGAGAGTTTCAACGCAGGTGACAACGAATCGATCACATGGAATGCAACCCAGGGAGACGACCCGGTGGACTACATCGACCTGTTCTACAGCGTGGATGCAGGTGCTAACTGGGAAACCATAGAACCCGCCCTGCCGGATACCGGCTCGTACTCGTGGACGGTGCCCAACGAGCACAGCACGGACTGCATGGTACGAGCTCGTGTTAGCGATACCGCGGGACGTACAGGTACGGATGCCAGCACAGCTTTCACGATAGAGGGACTGCCGCCTGCACCTCCGTCGAACCTCGTTGTTGAACGCTTCGGCGAGGGGACCCAGGTACTGTTCAGCGACGACGTTTCACAGGACCAGGGCTACACAACCGGTATTTCCAATACCGGCAGTGAGTGGGGCATACGCTCTCATGGCTCTACCGTTGGTAACAAATCATGGGACTTCGGAGATGGGCAGTACTTCAAAACAACAGATTACGGATACCTCAGCTGGCTGATATCTCCAGAGATCGAGATACCTGCCGAGGCAGATAGCGTTGCATTGTCCTTCGATCACTGGCGCTCCTTCGGTATGCAGACAACATATCTGGACGGAGGTAATCTAAAGATATCGGCCACCGGAACCGAAGGTGCGTTCACACTGCTAACACCCAACGAGGGATACGACGGTGCGATCAACGACGGTTTCGAAAATCCACTGGGTGGTCAGCAAGGATGGGGCGGCACCGCAGGATGGGAGACCGTTACATTCAACCTTACAGCATATGCCGGTGAAACCGTTCACATCAGATGGGATACCGGCATAGAGGCCTACGACGAGGATGCGGAGGCCGGCTGGCGCATTGACAACATTACGGTGGTTGCCGAGGGAATACCATTCCAAGGCGACGAGCACAACCGACTCACATGGGATGCCAGCACCGACGACCCCGATGGTGTTAGTCATTACAACATATACCGCTCGGATGGAAATCGAAGTGGATGGGATCTCATACACGGCGTGAATGCCAACGGCTCGCTGACCTACGAGTACATCGATATGGACATGGGCAGCTCGGATGACATATACTGGTGGTACCTTGTACGCGCGGTAGGACAAAACGGTGTGGAAGAGGAGAACCAAGAAGAAGTACAGGAGCCCGGTGGGGAGTTGATTACGTTCGATATCGCCCTCGCCGCAGGTGGTGACGCAGGTGGCTGGAACTTCGTTTCATTCAACCTGATACCGAACTCCACATCGCTGCTCGATATACTGGATGATGCGGAGAATGGCATCGCTGGAGACTACGACAAAGTGATGTACTACGACGCATCCACCGATAGTTGGCTCAGTTACGTATCCGGTAGGCCGGAGCACTTCAACGATTTGCACTCGTGGGACCGAACCATGGGTATCTGGATACGGGTCACGGATCATGTAACACTCACGGTTGCAGGAACCGCACCTGTGAATACTTCCGTAACTCTGGAGCCAGGTTGGAACATGGTGAGTCTTCCCAGCAGCACTGCAGGCAATCACGA
>JAWOAU010000105.1:0-5004 GCA_046498385.1 Thermoplasmata archaeon
CCGATCAATTCCATCAATGTGATAGTGGGCCCGAACAATACCGGAAAATCATCCCTTCTGGAATCAGTATGGATGCTGCTATCCACCATCAAGTCTAGCAACTCTAAAGGCCGTCAGATACTTTCTCCGCCTTTATACGATTTCTTCGACAGCAGACAGATAAAACATCTTGTAAATGAAAAAAAGGAAGAGATCGGGATCACTGTTAGGTTAGAGCAGGAGAACGATATCTCTATGAAAGGGGTATTTGTTCAAGAGACTATCCCGAACGATCTTTACGACCCGTTGAAGGTATATCTTGACAAAAGCGTGGATTATGAACGATTACTGTTCACGACACCGGATGGTATCAAAGGATTCGGAAGCTTGTTATCAGTGATGTTAGGAGACATACTGAAGATCGACGATGAGAATATTAAACTGGATTTGAACAAAGACGATCTTAAAAAGATGGAAGAAGATGAAGAACTTAAAAACGAGTTGAAGGAGTTCGAAGAACACAAAAAGACAGAGATCGCAAACATACGAAAAGATATCATCCGATCGGAAAAAATTTTTCTGAAAACAGAAGCGGGAGAACAGAAAAAACTGATGATGTATTCAAAGTCTAAATACATAGATGATGTGATAACACTTCAAGAGGATATCGTAAATATACCTGACATCCAAGTTCTGTTCAACTCCCATCATCACATGGTTGATATAGGGGAACTATACGATGAATTGATCCATAGGAATAGATTGAAACCGGTGAGGGACTATCTACAAAACAAGATACCCTATCTCACAGATATCGTAAAATCGGAAGAGGGTATGCAGGTTTTACTGAACGACATGAACGAGTCTATCCCATTGTCAAATATGGGGGATGGGTTCAATGCATTGGTAAAACTGTCGTTCATGGCACCAATGATGGATAAAGGGATCGCCATCTTTGAGGAACCGGAAGTCACCATGCATCCTGGATTTCTGGAAATTTTGGCAGAAGAGATCTTAAACAATTCAGAGAACACTCAATTTTTCATCACTTCTCACAGTCACGAATTCGTTGAATATATGCTTACAAAAGCCAGAGAAAAAAATAGATCAGATTCGATCAACATTATACGGATGGAAAGACTACCCAACGGGAGATTGGATCGTGAGATAATAAGCGGAGAAGATGCCCTCGAAGAGGTGGAAAAGATCAAGACTGACCTCCGCGGATATTAGGTGGGTTGATTTTGGCAGTGATATTGTGTGAAGGGCCGACAGACAGAATTTTTTTCCACGAGATGACTAAGGTATACAAACTGAATCCATATTCCGCAAGGAGCACGGAGGTTAAGGAACTACAGCGAAAGATAGCTGACGATCATTTTATGAAAAACACTCCGTTGATCATATACGGGGATAACGGTCGACCCATTATATACAATAAAGTATTACCCAGAGTGGCCAGATCATGGTTATTCCGGGACGGTTACGCTAAAAGATTACTTTTGATCATCGATGATGACGGTACGGACAGAGATACCCTTTTCAAAACCGTCAATCACACGCTCGAAGAGTACTGCAAAAATCCACGAAAATTTTCAGAGCTACCGGATTATGAATCCAATAACGTGATCAAAATATCTTCAGATGATATTTCTTTTCCTTTGGAAATACATTTTTTGACCGTGCCCGAAAGCTTGGAAAAACAGATGATCAAGAAGTATTGTGACATCCAGGAACAGAATTACGATACTTATTTGAAATATGATACCAAAACGGCCATAGAGAAGATAATGGACAAAGAAAATATCCCCGATATAGAGGGTTTTGTGAGAAGATCAGTTCTCTGGTTCAAAGAGGATGAATGGTTCAGAGAAACCATACAAACGATAGAGAATTTACTCTCATGAAAATTTACTCAAATAGATAGAGGTATCTAAAGAAAAAATAAGGTCAGATGACTTTTCGATCCTTCCGTGTTCAGCCACATTCGTGAAAAAAATAGGTCATACTGTTTCGCTAAACACATTTCCTGGCATTAGATCGTTAAAGAGAAAAGTGTTATTTATATGGGCTCGCAAACTATAGATAAGAGGTACAAGGATGGAAGAATACCAAGAGCTTAAAAGACCCCCAACCTCCAGTTGTAAAAACTGATTAAAAGTAACATCCCGGAGGTTGATGGTACGATCCCTTCCTTCAGTTGGGCACCCCGGAATCCTTCGGACGTTGAGTGATACGGGCACCCACCCAATTATGAAACTCGTCCGTTTTCCAAAACATCCAGACATCCAAAATCCTCGCTCCCACTCACCCCCAAAATCATTATGAACAACGGCAGTTATCCCCCAAATAATTATGAACAACGGCATGTGAATCATATATGAAACTCGTCCGGTAACTGCCGAGTTTCATAATTCCAAATCACCCCAAAACGTTGATCTTATGTCCGCTCCGTTATTGAATGTTTTTATGTCTTCCGCATTAAACCATTTCCCAAAAAGGAGCGAAATTGATTAAAAGGAAGACCTATTACACATGGAGAAAATGGAAAAAGAAGAGTTGAAAGGCCTGATACGGGAAGGAGAATCGGAAGTAGTTGAGTTCAAGGGATCATTAAAACTACATAACAGTATAGGCGAAGCCATCTCGGCCTTTTCCAACTCCAAAGGAGGCATCATACTGATTGGGATCGAAGACTCCGGAAAGATATCGGGAGTGGATCTCGGGAATAATACTCTCGAAAAACTAGCTAACCGTATAAAGGTGGACACCGATCCGTCGATCTATCCGAAGATAAGCTCAAATAAGCTCGACGGTAAAGATATGATCGTGATCGAAATAGAGGAGTATCACGAAAAACCAGTGTTCTACAAAGACAAAGCTTACAAGAGGGTGGGAAAGAGCACACACAGGCTGAACGCTTCGGAGATGAGAAAACTTGCTAAGAACTCGGGTAGCAAGATCTACTGGGACGAGCAGATATGCGAAAGGGCTACTCTGGATGATATCGACGAGGATAAGGTGAGAGAGTTCCTTAAAACTGCCGAGAACAAAAGAGATCTGGACATGAGATACAATTCAATACAGGATGCCCTCAGAAAATTAGATGTTTTAAGAGACGGTAGGTTAACTAATGCTTGTGCACTCATGTTCACTAAAGAATCTCAACGTTTTTTCCTCCAAAGCGAGATAAAATGCGGTAGGTTCAAAGGGACTAGCACCAAAGAGTTCATAGATATGGCAGAATTCTCCGGCCCCGTTCATGAACAGGTGGATAGATCGGAAAAATTCGTTTTGAGAAACATCAGAAAGGCTGCTTGGATCGAGCCTGGAAAGATAGAGCGGCAGGAAAAATGGGAATATCCGTTAGATGCTGTCAGAGAGGCTATAACTAATGCTGTGGTTCATAGAGATTACCAGTCCACTTCCAATGTCCAGATAAGAATATTCGACGACAGGATCGAGGTATGGAATCCGGGGACGTTACCTGAAGGTTGGACCGTGGATACACTAAAAGAAGAGCACGAATCAAAGCCATTCAACCCACTGCTGGCGAGGATGTTTTTCTTGATAAAATTCATAGAAAAATGGGGCAGAGGAACCATAGACATGGTTGAAGATTGTATTGAACATGGAATACCTGAGCCGGATTTTAAGGATACTGGTACTAGTTTGGTGGTTACCTTTAGAAAATCTAAATTGACGGATGGATATAGGGAAGAATTAGACCTGAATGAAAGACAAAAAAAAGCGATGGTGTATTTAATGCAACATAAGAAAATAACCCGCTCAAAATACGAATCTCTTTTTGATTGCTCGAAGAAAACTGCTTATAACGACTTACAGGATCTAGTAGATAAGGAAATCATAAATAGGAAAGGGAAAGGAAAGAACACATACTATATATTTCCATATTGAATCGTGTAATATTCGTGTAATATTCGTGTAATTGTTGCACTATTAGGTACAAATAGTACTACCTTCTTGTAATTGATAGTGCAATATCCTCTACAATATCAGGTTGGGATATCTGAAATTCACTTTTTAGCTGATCTTGAATCGACCAAGTCCTTGATATAAAGAGCCGGACCACTCCTTTTTTCATCATAAGAATGGGAAGAGTTGAACTCAATACCTTTCTCAATCAATTGCGCCTCGATACGTTCTCGTAATTCTCTGTTTGTATCACTCTCGGACATAAAACTCTATAATCATACCAAACAATAAGATTTTTCATAGGGTTGGTAAAAATAGCTTAAAAGAACCCAGACCTCCAGCATCTTAAAACTGATTAAAATTAACATCCCGGAGGTTGGTGGGATACGATATTTTCTTTCAGTTGAACATCCCGGAATCCTTCGGACGTTGAGTGATACGGGCACTCACTCAATCCACCCCACCACCTCCTCAATTATGAAACTCGGCAGTTCTTACCCACACCCAGACATCCAAATTCCTCGCTCCCACTCACCCCCAAAAAAATTATGAACAACGGCAGTTATCCCCAAAAAAATTATGAACAACGGCAGTCAAATCATATATGAAACTCGTCCGGTAACTGCCGTCTTTCATAATTCCAAATCACCCCAAAACGTTGATCTCATGTCCGCTCCGTTATTGGCTGTTTTTTAAAACTAGTTCCGATTAACTTCGGCCACCGGGATTACAGCATATCAACAAGGAAAAGGATCAAATGATGTTGAGTACATCCAGGTTCAAAACATCCAAAGAGGAGATGATCATCGCATAAAATGCCCCTCGTATGCACAAACTTAAATATGTGATATGACGATATCATAGAGGTAGTTGAAATGGATACTGTAAAAGCAAAGATCGAATTGCCCAGGTCCATCTCCAACAAAGCGCGCGCCAAACCCAGACTCACAGAATCGCGTTGTCCGGTATCGCCGCCGCCTTCTACAATCACGCTGATATCAAAATCGGCGCGGTTGTAGCTGACAGCGTCCAAAGGATCCATGATCGTATCGACATCCCCAACCCGGGTGAAATATTGATTTAAATCTC